>SLIA01000275.1 GCA_007135935.1 Wenzhouxiangella sp. | reverse complement strand
GATTCCTGCGGGTTCCACCACCAGCCATCGACTGGATAGAAGGCCCACAGGACACCGGGCAGGCAGATTGCCGCCAGGGCGGTGATGAGTATTGGCAGGCTGTATCGTTGCATGGTGCGTCCCCTGATATTTGTTGAAGATGAGGCCATGTATAACAGGGGACGGGATCATTTCATGATCCCCGGCGTCAAGAAGGTGGTCGCCGGGACGTCCCGGGAAGGACTGTGGCAGGTCCGTTCCCGGGGCGTTTGGGCCAGGCCCCGGCCGATTCATTTGATCGGCCGGGGTCATGGGCATCAATCCTGCTCGAAGCGGTCGTGGAACAGTTCGTCCAGTAGTGCGGTGTAGGCACCAAGGTCGAAGATGCCGCCAGGAACCGGCTCGGGCGGCTCGGTTATCGGTCCGGCGTGTTCGAATTCCCGGATGCGATCATCGAGGTCGCGCTCGGGTGGGTCGGAAAAGTCGTCACAGTAGTTGATGGCTGGTGAGGTGTCCGACAGCCGGAAATTGTCGTTCTCCGGATCTCGGAACTCCGGGTCGATATGGCTGTAGTAGCCGATGGTGGTGAATTGCACGGGAGTCGGGTCCTGAAATCCGATCAGGCAGTCTCCAAACGCGGTGGTATTGCCTTCGCCACCACGCGTGATCAGGCCCGAGGTCGCATCGTCATCCCAGACGATGCTGCTGCGCAGATCGATACGCGCACTGCGTCCCTCCGGCGCGAAGGCCCGGAATAGCGAGCCGCCTCCGGGATAGGGGTTGTCGACGATGGTGGACCAGCGGGTATCGATGTGACTGCCTTCAGATGCGTAGAAAACCCGTTCGGCACCATCGTTTCCATGAACCAGGGTGCTGATTACCGTGGCAGTCGCTGTCGGGTCGTCGCCAAAACTCGGGGTGTTGCGTGACATGATGGCGCTGCCGTTGTTCTCTGCCGAGTTGCCGCTGAGTACCCCCTTTTCCAGATTGAGGCTGCCACCGTTATAGACGAATGCGCCACCACCGCTGGCTTCGGCCGAGTTGTTCTCGATTCGGTTGCAGGGGCCGACGGTTGTGGTGATCCCCTCGGTTGCCCACGGCTGACAGGCGCCGTCGCCGTCGAGCGGCAGGAAAGTGACGGAGGCCTCGTCGGAGACGTAGATGCCACCACCGAATCCGCCAGAGCCGCCTTCATCTTCCACCGCCTGGTTGCCGATTACGGCGGCACGGAACATGAACACGGAAGTGCCTGGGTCGGTAGCATATATGCCCCCGCCGCGAATGGCATCGTTGAAAAGGATGGTTGCGGCATTTTCCGGATGTCCACCAAACTCATCGTCAAACTCGGAAGATACCGAGATCGTCGCGCCATTCTCGGCATACAGGCCGCCGCCCGATTCGCGGGCCGTGTTGGCGGCAATGCCGGAAACCGGCAGCACAGCCAGGTATGGTTCGCCGTTTCGCAGCACGGCCGTGCAGCCGGAAATGGAAACACCGCCGCCGAGGTCTGCCTCGTTGGTTGCGATAACCCCAGAGCCGGTTCTGAGGTTTGTGCCGCCGACGCTGCTGTGACTGGACAGACAGCGGATGCCACCGCCGGAATTGCCCGCTTCATTGCCGGTTACCCAGCTGTCGTCATCAAGTAAAACCAGGGGCGGCAGTGCGCTGCCCTCGAAGATCGAATCGCCGTTGGTGGTAATCCAGATGCCGCCGCCCCAGCCATCGGCATTGTTGTTTTCCACATCCACGTTCACGAGCTCTACGCTGAGACGGCCGAGGCGGCCGGCGATGCGAAGCCCGCCACCATCGTGATCAGTCGAACCGTTTCTGAGGACAAGCCGGTCGAGTCGGACGAAGCGAAACGGATCATCTTCGTCAGTCGTGCTGTCGATGCGAAATACCCTGGACTGACCGCCGGCGTCGAGTACGGTCTGGGTAGTGTGGTCGGGGTCCGAGACATCACAATCCGGAAATCCTCCAAGGATCCAGGGGCTGCCCGGCCAATCGTGGGGATCGCTCAGCGTGTAACTTCCCGAGAACTGATAGTCGACGTGAAGGCCAATATGATAGTGCTGACCGGCCGCAGCGTCATTGATGGCATCCTGGAGGTTGGAGTAATCGCAGTTGGCGTCGGGCCCGACGCTGACCGCAACTCCTCGTGAGGATGCGTTCCACGAATCCGTGTTTCGGGGAGGATCCTGCCGCTCCACCTCCAGAGCGGCCAGCGCCTGGTCGCTATGATGCGTGATTGGTGGTGCGGGTGTCCGCTCGGTTGACGGCGCTTCCATGCCTGCCGAGTCGCTATCCGATCCCGGCGGATCGGTCTCGGCGCCAGACAGCGCGGTCGAGGTGGCAAGCAGCAATGCTGTGGCCATTGCCAGTTTCGTGCGGTTTTCGGTGGTGCTGAACATCTTTGCCCTCCGTTGAAGCTTTCAGTGACATGGCTTGACGCCAACGCGATCCTCCCGCCAGAACCTCTCCCGGGTGCGGGGGCGCTGCGTTTCGACTCGCGCATCTGGTAATGACCAGGCCATGCGAACCATTCCTTTATGGGTCAGGCGCCTCCGCCTTTGGGAACCGCGCCTGCCATGAAACAGTGCTCACCGAAGTCACACCGGGTCATGCTGCCAAGACCCGTGGCGTCCGCGTCGAGTCGTTCAGAGCCTCTTGCATGCTACTACGACAAATTCACATTTCATATGCCAGGCCCCGACCGGTTTGGCTTTTTCGCCGGCAATCGGCTGCTCGAGCCGTGACCATAAGTTCGTGGCCGGGTGAACTGATCGATCAGTGGCGCGGCCATGTTCATCAGGAGCACCGCGAAGGCCACGGCGTCGGGGTAGCCGCCCCAGCGGCGGATGGCCAGGGTGAGGATGGCGACGCCGGCGCCGAACAGAAGTTTGCCGCGCACGGTGGCCGGGCCGGAGACGGGGTCGGTGGCGATGAAGAAGGCGGCCAGGATCAGCGCGCCGGCGAACAGATGTTCGGGGGGGGAGGGGTGAATATCGGGGCCGATCATCCATAAAGGCGTCGAGAGGATGGTGGTGGTAGCGATCACCGCCAGGGGCACGTGCCAGGTGATGACGCGCTTCCAGACAAGATAGATGCCGCCGAGGGCGTAGAAGTTGGCAATCCATTCCCAGCCCACGCCGCCAAAGTCGCCAAAGACCGGGTCGGTGCGGATTTCCGACAGGCTCAGGCCCTGCTGCACGCCGGTGCGGATCTGATCGAGCGGCGTGGCCAGGGTGATGGCGTCCCAGCTTGTGGTGGCCGGCAGGCTGCCGGTTAGGATGGCCTGTGCGGTTTCCATCAGGCCGGGTAGGCCGGCTGAGAGCTGGCGCGGGGCCAGCCACTGGCTGAGTTCCAGCGGGAAGGCGATGATGACGGCGGCAAAGCCGACCATGGCCGGGTTGAACAGGTTGTAGCCCAGCCCGCCGTAGAGATGCTTGGCGATGACGATGGCAAACAGCATGCCCACGGCGGTGATCCACCAGGGCGCGAGCGGCGGCATGCACAGCGCGAACAGCACGGCGGTGACCACGGCGCTGCAGTCGCCCAGGAACAGCTTTACCGGCCGGTCTCTGAGTCTGAGCATGATGGCCTCGAAACCGACGGCAAAGGCCACGGCCAGTGCAATCTGGAACAGGATGCCGTAGCCGAAGAACCACACATGCGCGATGATGGCGGGCACCAGTGCATAGAGCACCTGGCGCATGGTGTCGGCCACCGTGACCGTCGGTGGCATGTGCGGTGCCCCGGCCAGCTCGAACTTCACGGTTGGTTGTCCCTCGGAGATGCAGTGCCCGCCTGAAGTCCGGCAGCCTTCGATGAACGAGGGAACAGGGACCAGGGTATTTGTCGTTTGGTCGTTTGGTCCTTTTGTCGTTTCGAAACGACCAAGCGACCAAACGACCAGGCGACGATCCGGGACCAGGGACCAGGAATCAGCAAGCCAGTCCCCGGGGAGGTATTTTCCCCTGAACCCTCACTCATCATCCTGCCCCCGCTTCTGCCTGGCGCGTTCAATGGCGGCCTGGATTTCGTCCTTGGCCTTGTCGGGTTTTTTCAGTTTTTCTTCGCGGGCCTTGCGCCGGGCGGCGCGTTCGGCCTTTTCGCGCTCCAGTCGGGCTTCGCGTGCCTCGAAGCGGCGCCGGGCCAGGGCGGCGCGGCGCTCGTCGAGTTCGCGCCGGATCAGTTCCTGGCGTCCGTGGCGGAAGAAATCGACCAGCGGGATGTGGCTGGGGCAGACCTGCGCGCAGCAGCCGCATTCGATGCAATCGGCCAGGTTCAGCCCGGCGGCACGGTCGTATTGCTCGGCCTCGAGATGTCGATAAAGCATCTGCGGCAGCAGGCTGGCCGGGCAGACGCTCACGCACTGGCCGCAGTTGATGCAGGGCAGGGTAGGTGCGCTCGGGGCGACTTCATCTTCGGTGAGGGCCAGCAGGCAGTTGCTGCCACGGCTGACCGGGATGTCGTCACTGGCCAGCGCGGTCCCCGACATCGGGCCGCCGAGGACGAGACGGCTGACCTTGTCGCGGTAGCCGCCGGCGGCTTCGATCAGATGGGAAAAGGGCGTGCCGATCAGTGCCAGCAAATTGCAGGGCGCCTCAATGCCCGGACCCGTCACGGTGACGATGCGCTCGATCAGCGGTTTGCCGTCGACGACCGCGTCGCGCGCGCTGGCGGCGGTGGCCACGTTGTGGCAGACCACGCCCAGGTCCTGCGGCAGTCCGTTGTGCGGCACTTCCTTTCCGGTCAGGGTCTGGATGAGCTGGCGCTCGCCGCCTTCGGGGTAGATGGTGAGTACCTGGATGACGCGCACGATGTCATCGTGATCGATCTTGCGGCAGGCAGCCTCCAGCCGCTCGCGGACCGCACCCATGCGATCTTCGATGGCAATCACCACGCGGCGTGCACCGGCGGCCCGCGCGAGCAGGAGTCCGCCCTCGACGATGGCTTCCGGGCGCTCGCGCATCAGCATTTCGTCGCAGGCGATATACGGTTCGCATTCCGCGCCGTTGAGGATGACGGTGTGGAGGTCCGGCCAATCGCCGCGCAGTTTGGCGGCGGTGGGGAACATGGCTCCGCCCATGCCGGCCAGGCCTTGAGCATGCAGGTGATCGATGATGTCGCCGTCCGCGCGCTCCTCCCATCTGTCCAGCGGCTTCAGCGGCCCCCACTGGTCTTCGCCGTCGGGTTCGATGACCAAACAACGGCGCGTGCCGCCGGGTGGAAAGGCGGCCGGATGGTCGACCACGCCGCTGACGCTGCCGGAGGTGGGCGCATGCACCGGCACGATGAAGTCATCACCGCTGGCGGTCAGCGGCTGTCCCTTGAGTACGCGCTCGCCTTCCCGGACGATCACTTCGCCGGATTCACCCTGGTGCTGGCCCAGCGGTACGTACAGCCGATTGGGCAGCGGTGGCCGGCAAACCGGCTCCTGGCAAGCCATCTGCTTGTGGTGCTTGAGCTTCAGTCCACCGGGGAAACTGAAAATCCGGTCGCCCGGCAGGGTTTCAGGCATGGGAAGCCTCGCGCACGCGGATCGGGATGGGCTGCGGGCGGGGCCAGTTGGCTGGTTGTGGTCGCTCGACGAGGTCGATGCAGTCCACCGGGCAGGGCTCGATGCACAGTTCGCAGCCGGTGCATTCGGCCTCAATGACGGTATGCATCAGGCGCGCCGCGCCGACGATGGCGTCGACCGGGCAGGCCTGGATGCACAGCGTGCAGCCGATGCAGCGGTTCTCGTCGATCACCGCGACCATCGGCGGCTTGTGCT
>SLIA01000236.1 GCA_007135935.1 Wenzhouxiangella sp. | reverse complement strand
TGGCCAGCTTTCACAATGCTATTCAACTGGCACGATGATAGCTTGGTGCGCTGGTCGCATTCGTTGCGACTCACCATCATTATCTGGCTGGCGCTCACAATAACGCTCCCTGAAAGAAGCCACCTGCTTCAGGGTTTCTTGATTGGGGCTATTTATGCTATCGCTGTAGTACTAACGCAGAAGTATCTTATGCCTTTACCCGAGTGGGTCGGCTGGCACCAGCTTATTAGCCTGACAGGGAATGCCAGTAGCCAGAAATGGATCATGCTTGCCGCAGCAATAGGCGTTGTTTTGAACTTTGCAATTTCCATAGAAAATTCAGCAAACCAAAGGGCAGCATTGTCACTGGCAGCACTTCTTCTCATGTGGATGGTGTTTGCTTTTTCGATTTCTCGTAATTCCTACCTGATTGCTATTGCCATGCCACTGGCATTGCTGACTTATCGTATTCGCAAACCACGGCTGTGGCCATTGATAATCCCGTCGGCATTGGCATTGGGGATGGCGATAATCCTGCTTTCTCCTCATGCCAATTTACGCTTTCAGCTTGCCTGGATCGAGCTTCAGAGTTTTTTTGAAACGGGAGATATTGATGGTTCTGTGAATGTTCGTGCACAAATGTTACTGACCGCCTGGCAGTCAATGTGGGAAAATCCTGTAGCTGGGACCGGCCTGGGCAGCTGGCAGGAGATCTGGCACCAGGTCAGCGCTCATCATCCTGAAATGGCCAAGCAAAATAATCCCCACAATGACTTTCTGCTTTGGGGAATGGAAACAGGAATTCCTGGACTCCTGTTGGTAGTTGCCTTACTGGTCAGGCTTGGAAGAGATGCCTGGATTCAAAATGATCTCTCGGGCGGAATTGCCTGGTGCCTGTTTTGGGCACTGACAATTACAGTATTGGTGAATGCCCCTCTCAGGGATAATTCATTGGGACTATCGCTACTGCTATTGGCCGTTGCTTATTCAAACCCAAAACTGGCTTCAGCAAGTCACGGAGAACATTTAGCCAGGGAAGGTCTGAATAACCGGTAGTGCAAAAACAATCGTCGCATCAGCGAACGCCGGACCCGCAGCACATCAGGGGCCGACCGGTGGCTTGGCCCGCTCGCCGTAGCGATCCGCATCATCCGGCGGCGCGGTCTTGAACCGACGATGCAGCCACCAGTATTGCGCCGGCGCCATGCGCACGTAGCGCTCGAGAAAGGCGTTGAAACGGGCCAGGTCGGCACGGGCGTCGTCACCGGGAAATCCATCGAATGCGGCTTCGAGATGCACGGTCACGCGGCCGCTCGCTTCGTCCTTGAGCGGGTACATCGGCACCACGACGGCCCGGCCGAGACGCGCCAGCTCGAGAATACCGTTGGCGGTTGCCGTCTCGATGCCGAAAAACGGTGCAAACGTACTGCGCGACAAGCCGAAATCCTGGTCTGGCGCGTACCAGAGCACGCCGCCGGAGCGCAGGTGTCGCACCATGCCGCGCAAATCGTAGCGCGACAGCATTTGCCGCGCGTAGCGTGATCGTCCTCGGTTCTGGAATTCCTCGAGCACGGGGTTGTTGAGCGGCCGGTAGATCCCTGCCGCCTCGACCCGCTCGCCGAACAGGCGCGCTCCCACCTCCAGGCAGGTGGTGTGACCGGTGATCAGCATCACACCCCGCCCGTCGGCACGGGCCGCCTCGAGGTGCTCCAGCCCCACCACCTCGCCGAAACGCTCGTCGAACCGGCCCGGACGTTGCCAGGTGACGGCCACCTCGGCCAGGCTTTCGGCCAGATTGCGGAAATGACGCCGCGACAAGTGATCGCGCTCGGCGGGCGCCAGTTCCGGAAAACACAGCGCCAGGTTGCGCTCGACCACGCGACGCCGGGATGCCATCGCCAACCGCAGCAACGGGGCAAGCGGCCGCACCAGCCGCCGCGCCAGCGGCAGCGGCAGGCGACCCAGCAGGCGGGCAGGCAACACGGCGAGATGCGTCAGCAGCTTGGGCATTGTACTCATGGGCCGGTCATGACCTCCCAACAGCCCAGTGAATCGGCATACGCCGGCAATCTTTGCTTTGCATTACACTTCGCACCATCATGCTGTCAGTCTATCGATTGTTCACCGTGGCTGCCGCCCCACTGGTCCTGGGGTGGTTGCGATGGAAAGCCGCCGGCCCGGCCGAGTTTCGTGCCCGCTGGCGTGAACGCAGTGGGCACGTACCGTCCACCGACGCGCCCGTATTATGGATCCATGCCGCTTCGTTCGGTGAGGTCAACGCCGTGCAGGCGCTGGTCCACTCGCTGCTGGAGCGATACCCAAGACACAACCTGGTGCTCAGCACCTTCACCGCCACCGGTCTGGAGCGGGCCGAGCAACTGTTCGGCGAGCGCGTCACCACTACCTTCATCGCCCTGGATACCCCTCGGCGCGTCAAGCGCTGGCTCACGCGGCTGCAGCCGCAGGCCGGCATTATCGTCGAAACCGAGATCTGGCCGGAACTTTTCCGGCAGTGTCGGCAGCAGGGCATTCCCCTGGTCCTGGTGAATGCGCGCCTGGCCCCCGGGGCAATGAAACATTATCGACGCTGGCGAAACCTGTTTTCCCCGGCGCTTGAGGCAGTCGCCGTGGCCGCCGCGCGCAGCGAGGAGGATGCCGAACGCTTTCGCCAGCTTGGCCTGGCCGAAGAACGCATCCGCGTGACCGGCAATATGAAGTTCGACATGCCGCTGCCTGCAGACATCGGCCGGCGCGCCGGCCAGCTCCGCCAGCGCTGGGGCGAGCGGCCGGTATGGGTGGCCGGCAGCACCCGGGATGGCGAAGAAGAGATCGTGCTGGCAGCCCACCAGCGCATCCTCGAACAACGCCCCGACGGCTTGCTGGTGCTGGCTCCGCGTCATCCGCCGAGATGCAAGGCGATTCGGCAAATGCTCGATGAGCGGGGCATGGTCCATCAACCCATCGGCGAAACCATCAACCCGGAGACTCGGGTTGTGCTGGTCGATGGGCTGGGACTGCTACTGTCATGCTACGCTGCCGCGCCGGTGGCGTTCGTCGGTGGCAGCCTGGTCGATATCGGCGGCCACAACCTGCTCGAGCCGGCCGCCTTCGGCAAGGTGGTCATTGCCGGCCCGCACCTGCAGCAGCAGGCCGACATGGCCGCTGCACTCGATCAGGCCGACGCACTGGCCACGGTTGCTGACGATACCCATCTGGCCCGGGAAGTCCTGCAGATATGGAAAGACCCGCAACTGGCACTGGAGCGCGGGCGCGCAGCGCTCGGCGTGGTCGAGCACGGGCGCGGCAGCGTGCGCCGCACCCTGAGACTGATCGAACAGGTCGTCAGCGCAGTAGCTGGTTGACCTGGACCAGGTCCTCTTCCTCCAGCAGGCCGGCGGTCTGGCGCAGCCTGAGCCGGTTGAGGATGAACTGGTGGCGGGCCTGGGAATAGTCGCGCTCGGTTTGGAAGAAGCGCTGCTCGGACTGCAGCACATCGACGATGGTACGGGTGCCGACCTCGAAGCCTGCGTTGGTGGCTTCCAACGCGCTTTCTGCCGAGACCAGCGCCTGGCGGCGGGCCTCGACCTCACGGATGCCGGCAACGATGGCGCGATAGGCAGTCTCGGTCTGGCGGATCACCGAGCGGCGGGTCTGGTCGAGTGTCTCATCGGCCGCTCGCAATGAATACCCGGCCTGGCGGCGGCGCGACTGTACGGCAAAACCCTGAAAGATCGGGACATTCAGATTCAGCCCGATTTCCCAGCCGGTATTGCGTAGCTCGGCAGAAGCGAGGGCCTCCTGGGTCACGGGATCACGCCCGACCCACTCATTGTTGACGAAACGGGAATAGCCACCGGTCAGATCGAGCGTCGGATAATGTCCGGCGCGGGCGATTCTCAGGTCTGCATCGGCCACGTCGACCTGCGAGCGCTGCTGAAGGACGGCGGGGTTGTAGTCAAGCGCCAGTTCCACCCATTCCTCGGCTTTGGCGGGATCCGGCCCCTCCAGCGGGATGTCGTCGATGAGCCGGGCGTAATTCTCGAACCAGGTGCCGGCAATTTCCCGCAGGGACTCGCGAGCGTCTTCAAACTGATTCTCGGCCAGGATCACCCGGGCACGGGCTGCATCGTAGACAGCACGGGCTTCATGCACATCGGTGACCGCTGCCAGGCCGACCTCGAAACGCTGCTCGGCCTGCTCGAACTGGCGTCTTAGCGCTGTTTCCTCGGCCCGGGCAAAGCGCACGGAGTCGAGCGCTGTGAGCACATCAAAGTAGCGCTCTGTGACCCGAAACAGGAATCCCTGCCAGGCTTCGGCGAAGACGGCTTCGGCAGCACTCAGCTCGGCGCGCCCGCGATCGAGGCGGCCGTAGTTGGCATCGTCGTAAATGCTCTGGCGCAACTGCAGACCGTAGTTCTCGGTATCGACATCCTGGCTGTCGAGCCGGGTTCCGGCAATGGTGGTGCGGGAAGTGCCGAGAGTGCGGCCGGCGCTGCCGGTGATGCTGGGCAGCAATGCGGCTCGGGCCTGGGTCGGAATCTCGCCCGCTGCGGCCAGCCGCTGCTCGGCGGCTCGCAGCTCGGGATCGTTGGCCTGGGCCAGTTCATAGACCCCCATGAGATCGACCGCGTGAACGCCCTGGGCCATGCCGATGGCCGCCACCGCGGTGCAAATGAAACGTTTCTTCATACCTGGATTCCTTGTGCCGTTCTTAAAAGGCGGGTGGTCAGAATTCAAAAACCGGCTTGTCCTCGGCACCGACCAGGCGCGGCAGGTCGGTCTCGAACAGGCTGTCGGTGTGCCAGTGCCCGCCTGCCAGACGCGTCAGGCACACGGCCTCCATCGCCGGACTGTGGCCCCGTACGACAAACAGGCGACCGCCAGGACCGACCCAATCGAAGAATCGCTGCGGTACCTGGGCCGCCGACGAGGTCACGACCAGGACGTCGAAAACCCCATCGGGAGAGAAGTCGCCCAGCGCATCGGCACAGACCACATCGACCCGGTCGATCCCGACCCGTTCGAGTCGAGCGCGGGCGCGATCGGCCAGTTCGGGGTAAATCTCGACACTGGTGACCTCTGCGCCCAGATGCGCCAGGCAGGCAGCAGTGAAACCAGAGCCAGTGCCGATTTCGAGCACGCGGTTCCCCGGCTCCACCTGCAGCGACTGCAGCATGCGGCCTTCCTCGACCGGCTTCATCATCACCTGATCATGAGGCAAGGGGATGCGCAGGTCGGAGAAAGCCAGGCGCCGGTATCGGGCCGGCGCAAAATCCTCGCGCGGCACCTCGCGCAGCGCATCGAGCACGGCCGGGTCCAGGACATCCCAGGTCCGGACCTGCTGCTCGACCATGTTGTAGCGGGCCTGTTCGAGATTGATCGACATGTCACCGGATCCACGAGAACGATGCCGCATATTGTAACCGGCAGGCATGCGGGCGGCGTGTGCCAGTGGTCACGGAGTTTTCAGGTTCGAGGTTCTAGGTTCGAGGTTACAGGCCAGGACAGCCTTCATGCCTGATGCCTGACACCTTCCCTACAGTGCTACCATTTCGGCACGATTCAATCAGCCGGAAAAACGATGTCGAACCCCACCTCCAGCCCTGCCTCCGAAATCGCCCGCCGCCTCGACGACGAATTGCTCAAGCCCTGGCCGGGTTCGCGCATCGTGCACCTGCCCGGCTCGCGTGCCGATATCCAGGTGCCCATGCGCGAGATTCGCCAGCATGACACGCCGGCCACCTTCGGCGTGCAGCCCAACCCGCCGATCTACGTCTACGAAACGGCCGCCCCGTATATCGACCCGGAAGAGCATCCTGATCCGGCGCAAGGGATGAATCCGGTGCGCCAGCCCTGGATCGACGAGCGCGGCGATACCGAGACGCTCACGGGCAAGTCCTCGGAGTTTGCCCGCGAGCAGGAATCACGGACCCCGCCCGAGCTGAAGTTTCCGAATCTCGGCCAGCCGCGTCGGGCGCGCGCCGGCCGCAATGTCAGCCAGATGCACTATGCGCGGCAAGGCATTATCACGCCGGAGATGGAGTACGTGGCCATTCGCGAGAATGCCGGGCTGGATCAGCTGAAGGATGCCTACGCCGCCGCCGGTCTGATGCAGCGCCACAAGGGTCAGCCGCAGGGTGCGAACCTGCCCGAGATCGTCACGCCGGAGTTCGTGCGCGACGAGATCGCCGCCGGCCGCGCCATCATTCCGGCCAACATCAACCACCCGGAAGCCGAGCCGATGATCATCGGGCGCAATTTCCGGGTCAAGGTCAATGCCAACATCGGCAATTCGGCGGTGCGCTCGTCGATCACCGACGAGGTGGAAAAGCTGGTCTGGTCGCTCAGGTTCGGCGCCGACACGGTCATGGACCTGTCGACCGGCAAGCACATTCACCAGACCCGCGAGTGGATCATCCGCAACTCGCCGGTGCCCATCGGCACCGTGCCCATCTACCAGGCACTGGAAAAAGTCGATGGCGAACCCGAGGCACTGACCTGGGAGCTGTTCCGCGACACGCTCATCGAGCAGGCCGAACAGGGTGTGGACTACTTCACCATTCACGCCGGCGTGCGCCTGCCCTTCGTGCCGCTGACGGCGAAACGGGTCACCGGCATCGTCTCGCGCGGCGGTTCGATCATGGCCAAGTGGTGCCTGGCCCATCACCGCGAGAGCTTCCTGTACGAGCATTTCGCCGAGATCTGCGAAATCATGAAGGCCTATGACGTCAGCTTTTCGCTGGGCGATGGCCTGCGCCCCGGCTCGATCGCCGATGCCAACGACGAGGCCCAGATGGCCGAGTTGCGCACACTCGGCGAACTGACCAAGATTGCCTGGGAGCACGACTGCCAGGTCATGATCGAAGGCCCGGGCCACGTGCCGCTGCACCTGGTCAAGGAAAACATGACCGAGGAGCTCAAGCACTGCCACGAAGCCCCCTTCTACACCCTGGGACCGCTGGTGACCGACATCGCGCCGGGCTACGACCACATCACCTCGGGCATCGGCGCGGCCAATATCGGCTGGCACGGTACGGCCATGCTGTGCTACGTCACGCCCAAGGAGCACCTGGGCCTGCCCGACAAGCACGATGTGCGCGAAGGCCTGGTTACCTACAAGATCGCCGCGCATGCCTCCGATCTCGCCAAGGGCCATCCGGGCGCGCAGATTCGCGACAACGCCTTGTCCAAGGCGCGCTTCGAGTTCCGCTGGGAAGACCAGTTCAACCTGGGGCTGGACCCGGCCCGGGCACGTGAATACCACGACCAGACCCTGCCCAAGGAAGCGCACAAGGTGGCTCACTTCTGCTCCATGTGCGGCCCGAAATTCTGCTCGATGAAGATCACCCAGGACGTGCGCGACTATGCCGCCAAGCACGGCATCGACACCAGTCAGGCCGTCGAGACCGGGATGGAGGAGAAAGCGCGGGAGTTCCGTGAGTCCGGGGCGGAGGTTTACCGAAAGCAGTAGGGCTTCAGCGCGAAATACCAGGCCACCAGCCACCGTCGCGGGCAGGTTTTCCGACAACAGCGTTCGAATACAGGGTATAAATCAGATGGTGACCCGTCGGGCGTCGAGCGAGGCTCACCAGACCGTTGCGAAGCCGCACTTTGCCGGTCATTGACCCCGCCATGCGAGCGCGTATGCCGGGCCAGGAAACCAATGTGCCTGCCGGTCCCGACCAGGCAGGCCCATGACCGCCGTGTCTTACGGCAACGGCCCGGGTTGAATGAACAAGACTGGGGATGTCAGGAATTTGACGGAACAAGGTAACGACGCCTCGGTAACCGGTTTGCTGCTGCAGTGGCGCAACGGCAATCAGGCCGCCGAGCATCGCCTGGTGTCGTTGCTGTACGAGCAGATGCAGCGACTGGCCCGGCACGAGCTGCGCCGGGAACGGGTCGGCCACACGCTGCAAACCAGAGACCTGGTGCACGAGGCTTACGAACGCCTGGTCAATGCCGATGTCGCCTGGAATGACCGGGCGCATTTCCTGGCCATCGCCGCACGCACAATGCGGCGAGTGCTGGTTGATCACGCCCGGGCCCGGCGCGCCCTGAAACGCGATGCCGGCAGCACCCTGATCCGGCTCGATGCACTGAGCCAGCCTGCCCAGACCACCGCCGCCCAAGCCGACGCATTCGACCTGTTGATGGTGGATGAGGCGCTCAGTCGGCTTGGTCAGATCGACTCGCGCATGGAACGCACGGTCGAGTTCTATTTTTTTGCCGACATGACCCACGAGGAAGTTGCCGAGGCCGTGGGCAGTTCACGCGCCACGGTTCAGCGCGACCTGCGTTTTGCTCGTGCCTGGCTGCGCCGGCACCTTGAGCGCACATGATGGATGCTCGACGCTGGAAGCGCATACAGGACCTGTACCACCAGGCATCTGAACTCGACATTGCCCGGCGAAAGACCCTTCTGGATCGCCAATGCGCCGACGACGCGGACTTGCGCGCGGAAATCGAGTCGCTCCTGGTGGCCAGCGAGGGGGCCACGGAGTTCTTCGATCAGGACCAGCCACATCCGGAACCCGATCCACGGGAGCCCGCGGGCGATGACTCGGCACTGGGACGGGTACTTGGCCCCTACCGGCTGATACGCCGTCTGGGCGAAGGGGGCATGGGGCAGGTCTTTCTCGCCGCTCGCATTGACGGTGAATTCGAGCAACAGGTCGCCATCAAGTTGATGCGCTCACCTTGGATCGGGCCCGAATTGCTGCAACGCTTTCTGGCCGAGCGCCAGATTCTCGCGCGCCTGGAGCATCCGGGCATCGCCCGTCTGATCGACGGTGGCAGCACCGCGCTGGGACAACCCTACCTGGTGATGGATCATGTCGACGGCCTGCCCATCGACCGCTACTGTCAGCAACATCAGCATTCAATCCGTGAGCGTCTCGGGCTGTTCGTGAAAGTCTGCCAGGCCGTGGAGCACGCCCACACACGCCTGGTTGTTCACCGCGACATCAAGCCGAGCAACATTCTGGTCAGCGCCGACGGCGCACCCAGGCTGCTGGATTTCGGCATTGCACGCTTGCTCGACAGCAAGCCCGGCGAACCGGCGCTGACCCGCATCCCCGGCCAGGTGCTGACGCCGGAGTACGCCAGCCCCGAGCAGGTGCGCGGCGAGCCGATCACGACGGCCAGCGATGTCTACTCTCTCGGCGTGATGCTCTACCAGCTCCTGACCGGACAATTGCCCTACAAGGTCACCGACACCAGCCGGCAACAGCTCGAAAAGCTCGTATGCACGACGCTGCCGACCCGCCCCAGCCAGTGCTCGACCTTCGGGGGTGCAATAATCGGCGACAACTGGTCCCGGGATCTGCGCGGCGATCTCGACACCATCGTCATGCGAGCACTGGCCAAGGCCCCGGACCGCCGCTACCCCTCCGTTGCGGCACTGGCCGAAGATATCGATCGCTATCTCGATTGTCGGCCCATCCTGGCCCGTCCCGCCAGCCGCACTTACATATTGGGACGCTTTCTGAGGCGTCATCGGGCCGCGGCCAGCATTGCGACCATTGCGCTGATCGCCATCCTTGCCGGCATTGTGATGGCCACCTGGGGCATGGTCACGGCGCAGGCCGAACGCGACCGTGCCGAACAGGCCGCGCTGCGTGCCGAACAGACCACCGATTTTGTCACTCGCATGCTGTCGTCCATTGACCCGGACCGGGCCCGGGGCGCCGATACCACGCTGCTGAAGGAACTGCTGGCCGACGCCGCCACCCGCGCACCGCGCGAGCTTGAGCAGCAGCCGGCCGTGCTGGGAGAAATCCGTCGAGTGATCGGGATCACCTATCTGCAGATCGGTGAGTTCGACCGTGCCCTGGAGCACCTGAGCGCCGCGGCACAACTGGCGGATGCTGATTCCGATCGAAACCTGTCGCTGCGATCGCGGCTGGATCTGGCCCGCCATGCCGCCTACACCCGCAACCCGGCCGTCGGGCTGGAACAGGTCGAAACCCTGCTGGACGATACGGCCCATCTGCCTGGCGCCGATCCGCTCCGGATATCGGCGCTGGGCATGCAGGCACAATTTCTGCTGGATTCCGGCCAGCCCGAGGCGGCGGCGTTGGCGGTGCAGCAGGTCCTGAATCACACGGAAGATCTCCCGGACCCCGCACTGGTCTCCGAACGGATCGCGGCGCATATGATGCAAGCCCAGATTCACATGATGTCCGGACAGTTCGAGCAAAGCCACGTGCATCTGGAACGTGCCCGCTCCAGGGCGGAAGACTGGACTGACCCCGGGGCCGAGCGCTATCGACGCATGGCGTTGAGCAGCCTGGCACTCAATCATCTGATGCAGGGAAACCATGCCGAGGGCATTCCTTTGCTGCGTCGCTCCATTGCGATGATCGAGGCAGGCTACGGAAGCGAACACCCGATGCTGGTGGTCGAGGTCAACAACCTGGCCAATGCCCTTCAATCCAGCGGCGAACTTGAGGCCGCGCGAGCACCCTTCAAACGGGCGCTGACGCTGGCGCGGCAGATCCACGGCATCGACAGCCTCATGGCCTTGCGGATTCAGAGCAACCATGCCGAACTGCTCAGACAATTGGGCGAGCCGCAAGCAGCAGCGCTCAGCCACCGCGAAGTCATCGACCTCGCACAGCAATCTTTGGCGAACTCGCATCCACTTCAGGGCCGCTTCCGTGTACGACTCGGACTGGCCGAGCTTGAGCTGGGCAATACCCAGGCCGCGGTCGAGCAGCTCAGCGACGCCCTCGACCGGCTCACCAGCCACCTGGGCCCCGAACACCCCGACACCATCTCAGCCCGTCAAGCGTTGACGAGCGCCAGACTGGGCCTGAATTGAACTCCCTGCCCCCGGAACCGGGATGCCGCCACACTGTTGATGCATGCCTGTTTCGGTTTGCGCTTTAACAGGTAGAGTCACGGAGAGAACCCATCAGATGCCCCCCGGAAAATTTGCCCTCTGCGCCACGCTTTTGCTGAGCCTGTCCATCCCGACCTTCGGCATGGCGGGCCAGCCCCTCTTTTCACAAGCACAAAACGGGGACTGGATCCTTGCCGACCGCTTCGAGCAGCGCCCGCCCAATTTCCTGCTGGTGATCATGGACGATGTCGGCATCGACCAGATGGAATCCTTCGGCTACGGCGGGGCGACGCCACCGGCCATGCCCAGCATCGACGCCATTGCCGACGGCGGACTGCGCTTTCGCAACACCTGGGCCATGCCGGTGTGCTCCCCCACCCGCTCTGCCTTGCTGACCGGTCGCTATCCAATGCGCAACCGCTTGGAGCAGGTGATCGGCCCCAACGACCTGGCCAATTCACAGTTGAGCCAGTTTGAAGTGACCGCGCCGAAACTGCTTCGTCACGCCGGGTACCGAAGCGCCATGTTCGGCAAGTTTCACCTGGCCGGGCCGTTCAACCACGCGGCCGGCAACGGCACCCCCCAGGCGCTGGGGTGGGATTACTTCGCCGGTTTCATCCTGGGGGCGCCCTCGTCCATCGACACCACCGCCGGCGGCATTGGCCCGGCAGGCACCTACTCGTGCGGCTTCATTCCCGACGCCGCCAGCGACCCGGTCCACGGCGCCGACAGCGGCGCCTGCTATCTTCCCGATGGCACCGGCGGGATTGGGTGCCTGGAACTGGCCGGCAACAACACCGACGGCGACCCGCCCGGCCTGCAGTGTCTGACCGACGGCGGCATCCTGGTGCCCAACCAATCCTGCCAGGCCGAAGCGCCCGGTCACCTCGCCTGGGAGCACGAAAATGCCCATTACGTCTCGCCGCTGATGATCAATCACGATGGCCAGGTCGAGGAAGTGCCCCTGACCGACCCGCGTGGACGCGGTTACCGATCGACCATCGAGATCGATGCGGCCATCGACTGGATTCAGCAGCACCAGGCCTCGTCACAGCCGTGGATGGCCACCGTCAGCTTCACGGCCCCGCACACGCCCCTGCAACAGCCCCCGGCCCACCTGCTGCCTTCGGGCCTGGCCACCCATCTCGACGGCGATTGTGACGACCCCATCCGGCAGCGACTTCTGTCCGACGCCATGACAGAAGCCCTGGATGCCGAACTGGGACGCTTGATGCTGGCGACGGGACTGGCCGAATCCGGCCCCGGTGGCGAACTGCACTACGACCCGGCCGGCAGCGATACCGTGGTCGTGGTACTGGGCGACAACGGCACGTTTGCACCATTGGTCAAGGCGCCGTTCGACGCCCAGCGGGCCAAGGGAACGCCCTACCAGACCGGCATCTGGGTGCCGCTGGTGGTCGCCGGCCCCGAGGTCGACCAGCCGGGCCGAATTGTCGAGCACATGGTCAATGTCACCGATGTCTTCCGATTGTTCGGTGAACTGGCCGGGCTGGACGTGCCGGCGCTGGTGCCCGGAATTCTCGATGCGGCCCCGATGCGTGCGTACCTGGATCACGCCGATCAGGCGCCATTGCGAGAGTTCAACTTCGTCCAGACCGGGCAGAACCTGCAGCTTCATGGGGGCGTCAATGGGCCGTGCGAAATTCTCGACCTGTGCAGCCACACCCTGCCGGCCAAGGCCGTGTGCGAAGTCAACGGCGGCATCTGGTGGGGCGAGGGCGCCGACGACCCGAGCATTGTTCCCGACCTGATCGAGTCCGGCGTCGAGCACTGCTGGCAGGTCAACCAGGCCATCTACCATCATGATCCGGCCCAGTACGAAAGCAACCGCGTTCCGATGATGCCGACCGCCACCCAGGCGATCGGCAACGACCACTTCAAGCTGATTCGTTCCAGCGCCACGGACTACGACCCGGCCACCGACAGCGGTGTGGCAACCGAGACAGAGGAGTTCTATCACATCAACCGGGCCACGCCGGTGCCGTTGCTCGACACCGCCGATCGCGATCTCCTGGCCGCGGGCGACCTCGACCCCGTGCCAGCCCTCCATTACAAACGACTCAGCCAGCAACTTGATGACATCATGGCCTCGCAGGTCGACTGCCCCGGAGACGGCAATTACGACGGCCGGGTCGACCAGACCGATATCGACAATTACCACAGCATTGTCGACTCCGGCTGGAGCGGCTCGAGCACGTATGACTTCAATCTCGACGGCCAGACCGACGAGGCGGACCTGCAGATCATCATGGACCACCTCGGCACCGTTTGTCGGCCTGACGCAATCCAACAGGAATCTGAAAGAGGGAACCCATGAAACCCACCGCACTTCTTGCCAGCCTGGCTTGCCTGATGCTCGCCTTCGCTTCGACCTCGGCCAGCGCATCGACGGCCGACCCCACCCCCAGGGGCGATGGGAACACCGACTGGATATTCGCCGATCGATTCGAAAGTCGTCCGCCCAACATCCTGCTGGTGATCATGGACGATGTCGGCATCGACCAGATGGAATCCTTCGGCTACGGCGGGGCAACGCCACCGGCCATGCCCAGCATCGACGCCATTGCCGACGGGGGAATTCGCTTTCGCAACACCTGGTCGATGCCGGAGTGTTCACCGGGCCGGTCGGTGCTGCTGACCGGTCGCTACCCCTTGCGCAACAACATCTACCAGGCCATCGGCCCGAATGACCTGGCCAATTCGCAGATCAGCGAGTACGAGGTGACGGTGCCGAAGCTGCTCAAGCACGCCGGCTACGAGAGCGCCATGTTCGGCAAGTTTCACCTGGCCGGGCCAGATCACAATGCCGCTGGAAACAGCACGCCTGCCCTGCTGGGCTGGGACTATTTCGAAGGCTGGACCGGCGGCCTGCCCGGCTCGATCGACACCACCGCCGGTGGCATTGGACCGGCGGGCACCTACTCCTGCGGTTTCATTCCCGACACCGCCAGCGACCCGGTGCACGGCGCGGACAGCGGCGCCTGCTACCGACCCGAGGCCAATGGCGACATCACCTGTGCGGAACTGGCCGGCAACAACGCCGACGGCGATTCGCCGGGGCTGCAGTGTCTGACCGACGGCGGCATTCTGGTGCCCAATGAGTCCTGCCAGGCCGAGGCGCCCGGGCAGCTGGCCTGGGAGCGCGAGAACGCCCACTATGTCTCGCCGCTGGTGATCAACCAGAACGGCCAGCTCGAGGAAGTACCGCTGACCGATCCGCGTGGACGTGGCTACCGCTCGACCATCGAGGTCGATGCCGCCATCGACTGGATTCAGCAACATCAGGCCTCGGGACAACCGTGGATGGCCACCGTGAGCTTCAGCTCGGTGCACACCCCGCTGCATCACCCGCCGGCCGGACTGACCCCTTCCGGTGTATCCATGGACCTGACCAGCGATTGCGCCCACCCGCTGAACATGCGCCGGCTCTCCGACGCCATGACCGAGGCCATGGACAGCGAACTCGGCCGGCTGCTGGTCGAAACCGGCCTGGCCGAGCCCGGCCCCGGCGCCGAGCCGGTCTACGATGCCGGCTCAACCGATGCCGTGATCGTGATCTACGGCGACAACGGCACTTTCGGGCCCGTGGTCAAGCTGCCCTTCGATCCTGTGCGCGCCAAGGGCACGGCCTACCAGACCGGCATCTGGGTGCCACTGATCATTTCCGGCCCGATGGTCGACGAGCCCGGGCGCGATGTCGAGCACATGATCAACGGCGTCGACGTGTTCAAGCTGTTCGGCGAACTGGCCGGCCTGAATGTGCCATCGCTGGTGCCGCGCCAGCTCGACTCGGTCAGCATGAAGCCCTACCTGGAACAGGCCGATCAGTTTGGTTTGCGCGAGTTCAACTTCGCCCAGGGTGGTCTGAATCTGCAGATCGACGGCGGCGTCAATGGTCCTTGCGTGTTCAACAACCTGTGTTCGCACACGCCCGTGTCCAAGAGCGTTTGCGAGGACAACACCGGGGTGTGGTGGGGCCAGGGCGCCGATGATCCCGGTGTAATCCAGGGCGATCTGGAACATTGCTGGCAGGTCAACCAGGTCATCTATCACGACGATCCCGACAACTACGAGGACAACCGCATCACCATGGGCTGGACGGTCTACCAGGCCGTTCGCAACGAACACTTCAAGCTGATTCGCAACAGCGCTCTCGACTACGACCCGGCCACCGACGGCAGCGTGCTGCTGGATGTCGAGGAGTTCTACCACATCAACCAGGCCGCGCCCGTGCCGCTGCTTGATACCGAAGACCGCAATCTGCTCGACGGCGAGGAACTCGACCCGGTCGTTGCCTTGAACTACGCCCGGCTGACCCAGGAGATCAATGCCATCCTGGCCTCTCAGATCAACTGCCCGGGAGACGGCAATGACGACGGCAAGGTCGATCAGACCGACATCGACAACTACCACGCCATCACGGCTGTCTGGAGCGGTTCGAGCACCTACGACTTCAACCTGGACGGAAAAACCGACGAGGCCGACCTGCAAATCATCATGGACAACCTGGGCACCGTGTGCCACACCCTCTGATCTCCCCCCGGTCGTGGTGGCTGCCGGCAGTGCTCGCACTGCTGGCAGCTTGTGGTCCGGCCCCCGATACCGGCGAACCGCACGCGCCAGCGACGATCGACCCGGCGCAGGGAGTGCATGACGGCCTTGTTGACTGGCAGGGTCTGCTGGCCACGGCCGGCGACCACGTCGGCGCGGCCATTTGCGCCCAATGCCACGCCGAGCAGCACCTGGACTGGCAGGGCTCGCACCACGACCTGGCCATGCAGGTGGCAACGCCCGACAGCGTGCTGGGCGATTTCGACCACGCACGCTTTGAGTATGCCGGGGTCGTCTCCGAGTTCTTCGAACGCGACGAAAGCTACCGGGTCGTCACCGACGGGCCGGACGGCGAGCTCGGCGAGTTCGAGATCGCCTACACCTTCGGCATCGAGCCGCTGCAGCAGTACCTGATCGAGCTGCCCGGCGGACGCCTGCAGGCGCTGGGAATTGCCTGGGACAACCGCCCGGAGCCAGAAGGCGGGCAACGCTGGTTTCATCTCTACCCGGATCAGGAGGTTCGCGCGGGTGATGCCCTGCACTGGACCGGGCGCAATCAGAACTGGAACTACATGTGCGCCGACTGCCATTCCACCGCCCTGGTGAAGGGCTACGACCCCGAAAGCGACACTTACAACACCACCTGGTCGGAGATCAACGTCGCCTGCGAGGCCTGCCACGGACCGGGCCGTGATCATGTCGAATGGGCGCTGGGCGGTGCGGCATTCGACACGAGCAACGGACTGGTCGTGTCCTTTCACGAGCGCCACGGCATCGGCTGGCCAGCCGACCCGGACACCGGCACCGCCCGGCGCAGCCAGCCGCGCCAGACGCAGATCGAGATCGACACCTGCGGCCGCTGCCATGGCCGCGCCAGTCGTCTGCTGGGCGATACGATTCACGGCGGCAGTCTGCTGGACACGCACCGGCCGGCCCTGCTCGAACCCGATCAGTTCCATGCAGACGGCCAGATGCTGGCCGAGGTATTCAACTGGGGCTCGTTCAAGCAAAGTCGCATGGCCCGGGCCGGCGTCACCTGCTCGGATTGCCACCAGCCCCACTCGCTCGCCCTCAGGGCGCCCGGCAATGCGCTGTGTGCACAATGCCACCAGCCGGATCGATTCGACCAACCCGAGCATACCGGACACCCCGTTGACAGCACAGGCAGCCAGTGCAGCGCCTGCCACATGCCCCAGGTCACCTTCATGGAGATCGACCGGCGCCACGACCACTCCTTTCGCATTCCCAGGCCCGACCTGTCCGTGGCCTACGGCGTGCCCAATGCCTGCACCGACTGTCACACCGATCGTGACGATGCATGGGCCCGGGACAGCTTGCTGGACTGGTTTCCCGCCGGGCCGGATACATCGCTGGATTTCGCCCACGCCCTGCACGGGGCCAGCACCGGCGCCCCAGGGCTTGTCGAACAACTCGAGCAGGTCATTACCCACCCCGAACAGCCGGCCATCGTGCGGGCCAGCGCCCTGCGCGCACTGTCGCCCTGGTTGAGCGCCAGCCACGCTGAACTGCCGATACAGGCCCTGGATGCCGTGCAGCCGCTGCTGCGCATGACCGCCATCGAGGCCCTGGCCGATACCAGCCCCGAACTGCGCGGCAAGCACCTGGTTCCCTTGCTGAGCGACCCGGTTCGGGCCGTGCGCATCGAATCGGCCGCGGCCCTGGCCGGCATGCCGGAACAGGCCATGTCGGCCGAGCACCATTTCAAGTTTCAGGCCGCCCTGAACGAATACATCGCCACGCTGGAGTTCAACGCAGACCGCCCCGAGGCCAACGTCACACTCGGCAACCTGCATTCCCGCCGCGGCCTGAACGAGGCCGCGCTGGCGGCCTACCGACGCGCACTGGAGCTGGAACCGGCCACGGTGGATGCCTGGATCAACCTGGCCGATCTGCAACGCACAGACTCCAGCGAGACCGAGGTCGCGGCAACACTTGGCGAAGGTCTTGAATGGCTGCCGAACTCCGCCGACCTGCACCATGCGATGGGGCTGTCACTGGTTCGTCAGCAACGCATGTCCGAGGCGCTCACAGCCCTGGAACGCGCCGCCGAACTTGATCCCCACGACCCCCGCTACGGCCATGTCCTGGCCGTGGCCCTGCACCAGCTCGGCCAGCCAGACCAGGCGCGCGAGTGGCTGGAACGCGTTGTCCAGCGCCATCCCCATCACCGCGACAGCCTGGCCACCCTGGCCCTGCACCACGCCCATGCCGGCAATCGCGCCCAGGCCGGTATCCTTACCGAGCGTCTGGCCGAACTCGAACCCGACAATGAAACCGTCGCCCAGTTGCGGCAATGGCTGGCACAGTGAAGGGTTCATGACAGGAGCCACTACTGCGGGATAGACTGGTCCGGACGTTGACGAAGGAGTGGTCCCATGCGTTACCTGTTCGCAACCGTATTGCTTTCCCTCTCGCTCGGTCTCGATGCCCGCACGCTGGTATTCGAGGATGTGCGGCTGATCGATGCCGAAACCGGCACGGTCTCTGAATCTCAACGGCTGGGCGTGCGCGATGGGTTCGTTGTCGACGCCGATGAAATTTCCGAGCCCGACGTCGTGGTCAGCGAATCCGGCTATCTGATGCCCGGGCTGGCCGAGATGCATGCCCACGTTCCGCCCGCCGACCAGGGCCAGTGGGTGGACGACACGCTCAAGCTTTACCTGGCCTTTGGCGTGACCACCATCCGCGGCATGCTGGGCGAGCCCGGCCACCTGGAAATCAAGCGCGAACTGGCCTCGGGCGACCGCATCGGCCCGCGCCTGATCACCTCCGGCCCGTCGCTCAACGGCAATTCGGTCACCTCACCCGAACAGGGCGCGGTGATGGTGCGCGAGCAGTCCGAGGCCGGCTACGACTTTCTCAAGCTCCACCCCGGGCTCTGGCCCGAAGCTTTCGATGCCATCGTCAAAGCCGCCCGGTCCCTGGATATCGATTTCGCCGGCCATGTGTCCGACGAGGTGGGTATCGAGCGTGCGCTCAGCGCCGGCCAAATCACCATCGACCATCTCGATGCCTACATGCAGGCCCTGGTGCCCGAGGATCATGAACTGCACGGCACCGAGCCGGGCTTCTTCGGCATCAACCTGGCCACCGCGGCCGACCCGGAGCGCATTGCCGCGCTGGTGGAAAAGACCATTGACAACGATGTCTGGAACGTGCCCACCGAGACCCTGATGGTCAACCTGGCCGGCCAACGCTCGGTCGAGGAAATGCTTGATCGCCCGGCCATGGCCTACGTTCCGAAGGCGATGCGGGAACAGTGGGGCGAACGGGTTGCCGGCATGCGCGAAAACGTTCCGGAAGAACAGCGCCGGGCCTTCCTCGGCATTCGCCGTCAGCTACTCGCCGAACTCCACGAGGCCGGCGCCGGCATCCTGCTCGGCGCCGACGCGCCCCAGATCATGAACGTGCCCGGCCACGCCGTGCACGAGGAACTGGCGCTGTACGTGGCGGCCGGCATGAGTCCGGCCGAGGCCCTGGCCACCGGTACGGTCAACGTGGCGAAGTTCTTCGGCCAGAGCGGCCATGGCTGTCTCGAACCGGGCTGCGTGGCCGACCTGGTACTGCTCGAAGCTAATCCACTCGAAGACATCGGCCATACCGAAACCATCCAGGGCGTGATGCGCGCGGGCGAATGGTTTGATCGCGAGCACCTGGATTCGATGCTGGAAGCCATTGCCGAGCGGGCAGCCGATCGGGAGTAGGTTCTCGGTAGTGGCCGACCGATGGCCGTTCAAAAGCGTCAACACGAAGGGCACGAAGAAGCGCACGAAGGACACGAAGCAATGACATCAGATCTTTCTTCGTGTCCTTCGTGCCATCCTTCGTGAGCTTCGTGTTATCACTGCCGAACCTGGATATGCCGATAGGCGGACATGACTGATTCCAAGCCCGAGATCCCTTTCAAGGCACTGAGCTACGCTGAACGATTGCAGTCGCGCGAGCCGGCCGCGATATCGATGGTCGTGATTCACGCAACCGAGCTGCCGGATCTGGCCATGGCGCGTGAGTTCGGCGAGGAGATTCATCACACCGAGTCGCGCACCGGCAACAGCGGCCATTTCTACATCGACCGCGACGGGACGATTGAACAATGGGTACCGCTGGAGCGAGTCGCGCATCATGTGCGCGGACACAACGCCAACAGCATCGGCATCGAGCTGGTGCATCGCGGCCGTTGGCCGGACTGGTTCGATTCAGGCCATCAGGACTGGAGCGATCCGTATCCACACGAACAGATCGCGGCGCTGATCGAGTTGCTCAACG
>SLIA01000211.1 GCA_007135935.1 Wenzhouxiangella sp. | reverse complement strand
TGCGCGGCGGCGGATCGCACCGGCCATGCGATTCTGCACTCGCTGTATCAGCAGAACCTGCGAGCGCAAACGCACTTCTTCGACGAGTATTTCGCGATCGACCTGATCAAGGACGCCGCGGGTCACGTCCTCGGCGTAGTCGCCTTCGAGATCCTGTCGGGCGAGCCGATCGTGATCGAGGCCAAGACCACCCTGATCGCCACCGGCGGGGCCGGGCAGATCTTCCGCACCAACACCAACGCACTCAGCAATACCGGGGACGGCATGGCGATGGCGCTGCGCGCCGGGGTGCCGCTGGAAGACATGGAGTTCGTGCAGTTCCACCCCACCGGCATCGCCGGGCGCGGGATGCTGATCACCGAGGGCGCGCGCGGGGAGGGCGGCTTCCTGATCAACGACCAGGGTGAACGGTTCATGGAGCGTTACGCGCCGAAGGTCAAGGATCTGGCCTCGCGCGACGTGGTCAGCCGGGCGATCGCGATCGAGGTGCGCGAGGGGCGCGGCTGCGGGCGAAACAAGGATCACGCACTGCTGGATCTGCGCCACCTGGGTGCGGATACCATCATGAAGAAGCTTCCCGGGATCCGGGAAATGAGTCTGACCTTCCTCGGCCTCGACCCGATCGAGAAGCCGATTCCCGTGTTCCCGACCTGTCACTACAGCATGGGTGGGATTCCCACCAACCGGGACGGGCAGGTGGTGGTGCCGGTGAAGGACACACCAGAGGACCCGGTACCGGGTCTGTACGCCGCCGGAGAGACCGCCTGCGTGTCGGTGCACGGCGCCAACCGGCTGGGCGGCAATTCACTGCTCGACATCCTCGTGTTTGGCCGGGCCGCGGCCAACCACATCCTCGAGTTCCTGGAGGAAAACCGCCTCCACCGTCCCTTGCATCAGGAGTCGGTGGATCAGGCACTGGCGCGGCTGGCCCGTTGGGATCGCAAGGGCGACGGCGAGGCGGTGGAGCCGCTGCGGCGCGAATTGCGCAAGGTGATGGAGGATCACTGCGGGGTCTTCCGCACCGCCGAGGTGATGCGGGAGGGCGTGACCAAGCTCCGCGCCCTGCGCGAGCGCATCGACAATGCGGTGATCCGTGACCACAGCCGGACCTTCAACACCGCCCGTGTCGAGGCGATGGAACTCGAGAACCTGATGGACTGTGCGATGGCCACGATCTGCTCCGCGCTCGGGCGGGAGGAGAGCCGGGGCGCGCACAGCCGCATGGATTTTCCCGACCGGGACGACGAGCGCTGGCTGAAGCACTCGCTGTACTCGTTGCAGGACGACGCGATGGACTACAAGCCGGTGCGCACGCAGCCGGTGACGGTCGAATCCTTCCCACCGAAGGAACGGGTGTATTGAACCGCCGCTGCGAGGAATCCGCATGGAATTTTCTATCTACCGCTTCAACCCGGAAACCGACAGCGCGCCCTACATGCAGGATTTCACGCTTGCGGACGATCTGATCGAGCCCGGAATGATGCTGCTGGACGCACTGCTGCTGCTGAAGGAGCAGGACGACAGCCTGTCGTTCCGGCGGTCCTGCCAGCACGGGGTTTGCGGCAGCGACGGCATGAACATCAACGGGACGAACGGCCTGGCCTGCATCACCCCGTTAAAGGATCTGAAGGCGCCGATCGTTCTCCGCCCGTTTCCGGGCATGCCGGTGATTCGGGATCTGATCGTCGACATGGACAATTTCTACCACCAGTATCGGGAAGCCGAGCCCTGGCTGATCAACGACTCCCCGGAACCGGAGGTGGAGCGTCACCAGAGCCCGGAGGACCGCGATCGGCTCGATGGCCTGTACGAATGCATCCTCTGCGGCTGCTGCTCCGCGTCCTGTCCCTCGTACTGGTGGAACCCCGAACGCTTCCTCGGGCCTGCCGCGCTGCTGCAGGCCGCGCGCTTCATCCAGGACAGCCGCGACCAGGCGACCGAGCACCGGTTGCAGCGCCTGGACGACGCCTACAGCCTGTATCGTTGCCACGGCATCATGAACTGCACCCAGGTCTGTCCGAAGGGGTTGAATCCCTCGAAGGCGATCGGGGACATCCGCCGGACCATGATCAAGCGCTCGGTGTGAACGCTTCGGCGGCCCGCGGGTAGAAATCGATGACCTTGCCCGATGCGCAGACGCGCTGGCGCTGCCGGCGCGGCATGCTGGAAAACGATCTGTTGCTCGGTTGTTTTCTCGAACATGGATATGACGAACTTGACCAGGAGGGTCGCGATGCCTTCGAGCGCTTGCTGGGATACCCGGACAACCTGCTTCTGGATCTGGTGCTGGGGCGCCAGCACACCGTGGACGCGGGCATAGCCCGGGTTGTCCCGCTCATCCGCGCCGCCACTGCGGCTCGCGCTTCGGACTGACCGGATCCTGCCTTTCCTGGCGGTGCTGGCGCTGTCCGGTGTCGCGCTTTCCGTAGTCGTCCACACCCTGCTGAGCAGTGGGCCCTGGCTCGCGGTGACCACCCTGTTCGCGGCCGCCCTCGCTGCGGGCTGGACCTTCCACGCGCGGACGCCCCGATGGGACTGGCTGGGTTGCGACGCCGAAGGGCAGTGGTGGCTGGCCACGCAGGCTGGTCTGAAGGAGGAACGGCGCGTCCCGATCGAGATCGGTCCGGACAGCCGCGTCAGTGCGCGGGTGGTGGTGCTGGTCTGGCACGCCCGTGAGACGGGTCGTTCCGGTGTCCTCTGGCTGCCCTGCCGGCGCATGCACCCGGAGGACTTCCGACGCATGCGGGTGCGCCTGCGCTGGCCGGTGGAGGCGCCCGTGAAACCCGGCCTTGGCGCGCGGCTTCAGGCGGCCGGCCAGCAGGCTGTTGCTATACTCCAGAGCGTTTCCAGGCGCGGAGCGCAGCGCATGAACAGCCCGAAGAACATGGCCGAGGTCGAGCATCTGCTGAGCGATGACCCGGACCACGTCTACAGCGAAGACGAGCTCGACGCGATCGAGGCGGTGGACCCCGAGCTCGCGCTGCGGCTGGACCGCGCCCAGACCTTCGCCCTGCGCCAGGCGGCGGATGAACCCGCGGACGGCCCGATCGACGAATCCGCGGTGCGTCAGGCGGTGGAAGAGGCGCGCAGGATCCTGATGCAGGATGGCGGCGATATCGAATACATGGGACTGGACGGGCGTACGGTACAGGTGCGGCTGAAGGGTGCCTGCGTCGGCTGCCCGCGGTCGACGCTGGATCTGAAGAACGTAGTCGAGCGCCTGGTCCGCTCGCGTGCGCCCGGTGTCGAGCGGGTGGCCAATACCTTTTGAGCGGGTGTCACGTCCCCGATTAGCGTGTCACGCGATGATCGTCAGGTGATCACGTCGGGGGCTTCCTTGCCGGTGAGGTTCCGGATATCGGCAACGGACTCGGCGATTTCGATCAGTGGCGCCAGCGCGGCCTGGCTGTCTTCGTCCAGCTGGTCGGGACGGGTTTCGTGGCGTTCCAGGTAGACACGCAGGGTCGCTCCCAGCGTGCCGGTTCCGGAGAGCCGGAACACGATCCGGGCGCCGTCCTCGAATAGCATCCGCAGGCCCTGGCCGGTGCTGACACTGTCGTCCACCGGGTCCCGGTAACTGAAGTCGTCCGCCGCGCGCACCCGCAGGGAGCCGAAGCTTCTGCCTGGCATTTCGGACAGGGCGGCACGCAACCGGGTCATCAGTTCCTCCGCACGATCGGTTTCGATCTCCTCGTAGTCGTGCCGCGTATAGTAGTGCCGGCCGAAACGCTGCCAGTGCTCGCGGACGATGGTCGCAACCGACTGGCCGCGGGCCGCGATCAGGTTCAGCCAGAACAGCACTGCCCAGAGGCCGTCCTTCTCGCGAACGTGGTCGGAACTGGTCCCGAAGCTTTCTTCTCCGCAAAGCGTGATGCGGCCGTCGTCCAGCAGATTGCCAAAGAACTTCCAGCCGGTCGGCGTCTCGTAGCAGGGGATACCAAGTGCCTCTGCGACCGCATCGACCGCCTGGCTGGTGGGCATGCTGCGGGCGACGCCCTTGAGTCCGGCTTGGTAGGCCGGGATCAGGTGGGCATTGGCCGCCATCACCGCAAGGCTGTCGCTGGGGCTCACAAAGAAGCCGCTGCCAAGGATCATGTTGCGGTCCCCGTCGCCATCCGATGCGGCGCCGAAATCCGGCGCGTCGCGCCCGTACATCAGTTCGCCGAGCTCGCGCGCATGCGTGAGGTTGGGATCGGGATGCCGCCCCCCGAAATCGGCCAGCGGTTCCTTGCGCATCACCGTGCCCGCCGGCGCACCGAGGCGCTGTTCCAGGATCGCCTGAGCGTAGGGTCCGGTGACCGCGTGCATCGCGTCGAAGCGCATGCTGAAGGATTTGGACTGGAGCAGGGCCCGCATCGCAGGGAAGTCGAACAGCGATTCCATCAGGTCAGCGTAGTCGTGCACGGGATCGACCACCTCGACCTCCATCTCGCCGACGTGCTGGCGTCCAACGTGGTCGATGTCCACGTGCGGGGCGCGAGCGATCCGGTAGTGATCGAGTTCGAGACTCGCTGCGTGGATCGCACCCGTGACTGATTCCGGCGCGGGGCCCCCGTTGGCCACGTTGAACTTGATGCCGAAATCGCCGGTCGGGCCGCCCGGGTTGTGGCTGGCCGAAAGCACGATGCCGCCGGCGGCACCCCGGGTACGGATCAGGTGGCTGGCCGCCGGGGTCGATAGGATGCCCCCGAGGCCCACGGTCACCTTGCGGATCTCGTTGGCGATCGCCATGCGCAGGATGACCTGTACGGCCTCGCGGTTGAAGAATCGCCCGTCGCCCCCGAGGATCATTTCGCCGCCGCGCAGCCCCTGCTGGCTGATGAAGATGCTCTGGACGAAGTTCTCGAGATAGTGCGGCTTTCGGAAGTGGGAAACCTGCTTGCGCAGGCCGGAGGTGCCGGGTTTCTGGTCCGTGAACGGGCGGGTCGCTACGACTCTGATTTCCATGTGCGCTTCAAGTCCCTGGCCTGGGCGGGGTGCAGTGATGTGGACGCAAAATCTTCGCTCGTGAAATTAGCAGAAATTGGGGGCGAGTGTCTTGCCAGAGAACCATTGCCCGGCCCCCTGCAATTTGACCGGATGCGAACAGGGGCTCTGTGTGCCCGAAACCCCGCAAGGCATTACACTGCGGCGCATGATCCTGGAACGTCCATTGCCGGCCCATCTGAATCCGCGTCAGGCGAGCTTTGCCGCGCTGATGGAGCTGTACGAAAGCAATTACCTGCGTCTGCGACGCCTGTGTCCGGACCTGGACGCGCTGACGGGAACACAGGTGTCGCTGGTATCCGGCGCTTCGGATCTGCACCTGACAGTGCTTGAGCGCACCCCGTACACCACGAAGCTGCGGCTGACCTACGAGTTCGGAAGCGGGGAGCGCCTCCGGCGGCAGCCCGACCTCACCATCCGGATGTTCCACGACGCGCGCCAGGCCGAAGTCGTCGGCCGCTACTGCCGCCGCCGTGGGGAGGATCTGAGCCTGGATGCGCGCACCGGCGTGCCGGGGCTGGCCTGCCGCTGGCGGCACAACCGCTTCCTGTTCAAGTGGCTGGGATTCTGCCTGACGCAGGGGCATCAATTCCGGGTGCGCGAAGCACTGCCGTCACTGCCGCTGGTCGACCCCTTGATCTGACCGGCGCTTTCCCGGTCAGCGTTCCAGGTACTTGAGCTTGTCCGGTTTCCCGTCCCACTCCTCGGCGTCGGGGAGAGGGTCCTTGCGGGTGGTGATCACCGGCCATGATCGCGAGAGTTCGGCGTTCAGCTCGACGAAGGCCTCCTGTCCCTCGGGCACATCGTCCTCGGGCACGATGGCCTCGGCCGGGCACTCCGGTTCGCATAGGGTGCAGTCGATGCACTCGTCGGGATCGATGACGAGGAAGTTCGGACCCTCGTGAAAGCAGTCCACCGGGCAGACTTCGACACAGTCCG
>SLIA01000209.1 GCA_007135935.1 Wenzhouxiangella sp. | reverse complement strand
CCTCGCGACCGACTGGAGCTTCAGCGACGATGGCCCGACGATCACCTTCGGCCTGCGCGAGGGCGTGACCTGGCACGACGGCGAGCCGTTCACGGCCGCGGACGTGCGTTTCACCTTCGAGACGGTCCTCGATCCGGAGACGGGTGCCGTGAACCGGTACCTCTATCGCGCCATCGAGACCATCGACACGCCCGACGACTACACGGTGGTGTTCAAGCTCAACACGCCCAAGGCCTTCCTGATCCACGACATCGCGCGCCAGCCGATCCTGCCCGCGAATGCCGGCGACGACTTCAACGTGCGGCCCGTGGGCACCGGCCCGTACATGTTCGAGTCGCATGTGCGCGACGACCGTCTGGTGGTGCGGCGCTTCGACGCCTACTGGGGCGGTGCCGGCAGCATCGAGTTCCTGGAGTTCCGGGTGATCCCCGACGACGCCACGCGCCTGCTGGCCTTCGAGGCGGGCGAGATCGACGTGACGCAGGGGCAGTTGCCGCCCGAGGATCTGCCGCGCCTGGAAAGGGACGAGCGTTTCGTGCTCGAGCGCACCCCGGGCACGGGCTACACGTACCTTGGTCTCAACACCCAGAGCCGACCGCTCGACAACGTGCGCGTACGGCAGGCGCTCGGCCACCTGCTGCCGCGCGATGCGATCGTGCAGCGATTGCTCAACGGCAACGGCTTCCCCGGCATCAGCATGATCCAGCCCACCATGCCGTCGTTCAACCCGTACGTGCGCCGCTACGACTACGATCCCGAGCTGGCGATGCAGCTGCTCGAGGAGGCCGGCGTCGACGTCGATCGGCCGTTGCGGCTCTACACCAACGACAACCCCGTGCGGATGCACATCGCGGAGATCCTGTCCTTCGAGTTCGCCCAGATCGGCCTGGAACTGCAGGTGAACATCGAGGAGTTCGGCGCCCTCCTCGACCGCATCTTGCGATCCGACGACTACGACATGTTCATCTTGGGCTGGGGCGGTCAGCTCGATCCGGAATCCGCCACCTTGCGGCAGTTCCACTCCGGTGAGCCAGGCACGTCGAACTTCACCTACTACAGCAACCCACGGGTCGACGAGTTGCTCGACGAGGGTACCGTCACCGACCCCACCAGCCAGCGTTCGATCGAGATCTACCAGGAGATCCAGGCGATCGTGGTCGACGAGGCGCCCTACATCTTCATCAACTACACGGCGGAGACCGCCGCGTACCACCCGTGGATCGGGGGTTGGAGCGTCCACCCGTACGGCCCGAACACGTTCCAGGATGCGCACCTGATCACGAAGAACCGCTGAGCGACAGCGCGCGCGTGCTGCGCGGCCCTGGCGACGGGGCATTCGCCACGAGCGCTCGAAGCGCACGGACGGACGAGGTCGTCGCATGAGGATGCGTAGGTCCGTTCGGTGGCTGGTGTTGCCGGCGTCGGTGGCGTCGGTGGGCTGTGGTGGACCACCTGGCACGGGCGACCCGACGCCCGCTGCCCCCAACAACGTGACGGTGGTCGCGGGCGCCGGCGTCTCGGCGACGGCGTCGGTTCAGGCGCACCGGGTGCGGAACTCCGCCGTCGCCTACGACCCAAGCGGCGGCTTCATCGCCACCGCCGGTGGCACGAAGGACGGCACGGCGGCGGTGTGGGCGGCGAGTGACCTAGCGCCTACGGCCAGCTTCGCGCACGGGGGCCGGGTCGCGGCGGTCGCCATCAGTCCCGACGGGAGCACGGTGGCCACCAGCGCCGGGGACGGCACCGTGACCTCTTGGGACGCCCTCGATGGGACGCCGCGTTTTGGCGACGAGGTCCGACATGACGGGAATGCCCTCAGCTACTCCGCGGACGGCTCACGCCTTGCCCACGGTTCCGGCGTTGGGGTCGACCTCTACGACGCCGCATCGGGCGAGCGGTTGTTGGCGATGAGCACCGGCTTCTCGCTGGTGCTTTCGGTCGACATCCACGCGACCGGAAGCCGCATCGCCGCTGGCGGACTGGGCGGGGTGATGTGGCTGTGGGATGCAGTCAGCGGGAACGTCCTGCACGCCCTGCAGGCGTTCCCGAGCGGCCAGGTGGAGTCGATGGCGTTCACGCCCGATGGCACCAAGGTCGTGAGCGGCGTGGGTTACGTCACGAGTCCGGCATCCTTCGCCGTGTGGGACGTCGCCACCGGCGCCGAGCTGGCCCGTCGCGATGCCAACGCGTACGGCGTCTTCGCGGTGGCGTTCGTCGGCGACGGCAGCCGCATGATCAGCGTGGGTCGATCACCGATGCTGGTGTGGGACACGGCGACCTGGGCGGTGGCCGACACGATCCCGCACGAAGGCATCATGTCCATGGCCGTCGCGAGCGGGGACCACGTGGTCGTCAGCGGTTGGGGTCAGACCGACGCCTTGGTCCTCGACGCCACCTCGTTCGAGGTCCTGGCGACGATCCCCGTGGTGGCGTCCGACCTCGACTACCACGCCGCCAGCGGCCGTGTGGTGGTCGCGAACGGCGCCTACGTGCAGGTGTGGGAGGTGACGAACCGCTGACCGGCGGGCACGGGATCTCGGGTGGGTCGCGGCGATCGACATGCGCGTGCTGGACGACGTGCCCCGTTGAGGTTCGATCGCCGGTGGACGGTGGGCGCGCCGCCGTGTGGTCGCTGACGCCGCTGACGCCCGCTTGCGGCAGGCTGCCGCCCCCCTCGCCTCAGCGAGCTCCACCGAGGTCCACGGCGGGCCGGAAGGTCTGCGCCAGGAAGATGCGCACGGAGTCCTCCAGCGACAGCGTGATCGCCTGCCGCAGCAGCGACCTGCGCTCGGCCTCGTCGGCGAAGTCGCCCTCCGCCAGGCGCGTGGCGACGTCGTAGAAGGCCGCCGTCGGGGTGTAGGCATCGAACAACGGGCTGGTCAAGCCGTCCCCGAAGGTCAAGCCGTCCGGCGTGTAGAAGTACCGGTAGTTGGTGTCGCTGGGTTGGCCCGTGGTCGTGCTCATCCAGGCGCCCGTGTAGACGTGCCAGGTGCCGAGGTTCGGGTCGCCCGTGAACCACAGCGGGTTCAGTTCGGCCGCGGTGCCGCGCTGGCGCACGGTGACGAACCCCAGCCCCTCGAGGCGATCGGCCACGTCGTCGCCGATGGCGACGCGCTGATCCTCGTTCCGGATGAGCAGCGTGATGGTGACCGGCTCGCCGTCGTGGTGCCACACGCCGTCGACCCGGACGGCGCCGAGGGCCGTCATCTCGTCGGCGATGACCTGGCCCGCGGCCGCCGCGTCGAACGCGTACGCCCGAGCAACGTCCTCGAAGGCGTCGAGGAGGTCCCGGAAGTCGCTGGTCGTGATCAAGGAGGCGGTGAACAGCGGGAGCGCGAGGGTGGGCTGGCCAGGCGCGTCGGCGAGCGTGATCAGATCGGCGATCACCTCGCGGTCGACCAGTTGGTTCATCGCTTCGCGGATGCGCGGGACGGCGAAGGGGTTCAGCTTCCCCGAGCCGGCGAACACCGGGCCGGTGGGGTTGAAGGTGAGGTCGTAGTACACGGTCGCCAGGGCCGACATGTCGCCGGTGAAGGTGCCCTCGTCGCCCGCAGCCAGCGTGACGTTGGCGGCGACGAACGCCGGGCCGACATCCTCGGCCGTGTCCGATGCCGACAGGGCCAGCAGTTGCCAACTGCCCGGCGGCAACCCGATGGCGGTACCGGTCGCGGTGCGGGTGGCGGCGTCGACCGTCAGGTTGACCGCGCGCTGCAGGTCATCGCGGAACAGGAGCCCCCACGCCTCGGAGGCGCCCTCCGGGGTGGTCACCTCGATGGCCAAGTCGGCGGTCGTGGGCAGCGGATCGCCGGTCGGGCCGCACGCGCCCAGCCAACCGAGGACCGCAGCGATCACCAGGGGTTGCCAGATCCTTCTCACGCGGGACTCCCTCCTCATCGCTCGATGCGGCCGTCGTGCCCGACGCGGCCGTCGTGCCCGACGCGGCCGTCGTGCCCGATGGCCAGGACCAGCACCGTGATCGACCTGCGGCACCGTTCCTCCAGCTGCGGGCGTCTTGGGCCATGCTACGTATGCGTGCGGCGCGAAAGTGGAGGGCGAATGTCCCGCGGGGGACACCGCCTGGCCGACGATGCCGGCCGCGGCGCGCCCGCGCTCAAGGAAGGCGCTGAGCGCGCGACCGAGGATCTGCGCCTGGCGCGGCCGCCGCCGGCCGAGACCCGGGTGCTGGTGACCTCGGCCCTGCTCTTGCCGCGGGCGGTGGCGGCGTTCGAGGCGGCGGGATGGGCCGTGCTGCAAGGACCGGTGGACTACTGAACGGCGGTGGGGGTGCGTTGGCGGGCGAGCGCGGGCGTTCTGGGACGAGTGCGGGCGCTGGACAGGCCGGCGGGCGAACGGTTGGCGGCGATCGGAACCGTCCCCTTTGTGCCCCAGTAGCGGCGCAGCCGTGTGGTTACGGCCCCAAGCTCGCGTGCGATCCCAAACAGTGACACCGGCGTCACTACGACTGCCACAGCAGCATCGCATGCTCAACGGTGCCCACCCATGCCGGCCTGGACTCCGAAAGCCTTCAGTTCGACGACACCGAGGCGGAACCTGCGGCCAGCCAACGGCCTCGTCAGCGTCGAGGCCGTGGCGTGGAGCCCGGGTGGCCGCGCGCTGCTGATCGGCGGAGCCCGGGATAGCGCCAGCTACGCACGGCATGAGGTCTGGGGCCTGGTTGGATCACCCCACCTGCTGCACCGAACCGACCCCAGCAGCCAGAACCGGTACGTCGCCCTCCAATGGAGCAGGTCCGGCGAGTTCTACATGTCGGCAGGAGAAGGTGACTACAACCAGGGACAGAGGGGCGTTGTCGTGTGCCGAGCCGTCGACGGCGCCTTCGTCTTCAACATCTCCGAACACCGCATCGGGGCACTCGACGCGGTGTGGACGTCCGACATGTCGGCCATCTACTCGACGGACTGGGATGGTGTCTTGGTCAAGACGGAGGTGACAATCGGAAGCAACTGAGCAGGTGGCGTGCACGTCGGGCTGCCGCTGACCGTGGGGCATCACCCAACGCCCCCGTGCGAGCGGCCGTGGTTGTCTTGCACGAACGCCGGCAGGCCCCATTGACACACTCCGCGGGCGGCATGGGTCGAGCGGTAGCAGTCGGTCCGTCGGGACGCAACCGTGTGACGCGTGCACCCGCAACCTGCCGGGTCCGGCCTAGACTGCAGGGGCTGGTACTCCCTTCCGGGACGTCCCGTGCGTGTTCGCCCTCTGGTCAGCGCATGGAACGGCGTCGAGGGGGCTAGGCGAAGGGCCGGGTGGATCGACACGCCGGCAGAAGAGAGGGTGAGGTATCGACATGTTGAGGACTTCCTGGAGACTGACCGCCCTAGCGGGGGCCCTGGTGGTCCTGTTGGTGGCATGTCAGACGACGGAGCCGCCGTCGGTGGCTGGTGACCCGGTCTTGGATAGCGAGTGGTCCACGGCTTGGCAGAGTGCGTTCGTCTCCGTGCCTGCAACCGACTTCGGAACGTTCGACGGCAGCATCGAGATCCTCGGTACGGGCATGCGCGGGCGGTACGTACCCACGCCAGTGGATGAATGTGAGGATAAGGCCGCGATCTTCGTACCCAACATCGAGTCCGTCGCGGCCCTGCGCGTGCAGGTCGCCCTCAAGTTCCCGCCGGATGGCACCACGGGAGGGTTGCCCGCCGCCAGCGTCAGGTTCGAGAACTCTGCCGGCGATGAACTGGCCTCCGTGCCATACAGCTCGGACAAGCGTGCTGTCAGCGGCGCCTTCTTCGAGGCGACCTTCGAGGTCGAGGAGGGCAAGATCGGCGCTTTCGACGTGTCGGATGGCATGATCGTCGCGGTCATCGAGGAAGGTCTCCAGGATGGCGCGGGCCGCTGTACCCCGCGTTCGTTCGTGGCCCTCGTGCTGCGCGACGATCCCGGCGTGCAGGGGCACTGGTTGGTCAACTACGACGACATCTG
>SLIA01000260.1 GCA_007135935.1 Wenzhouxiangella sp. | reverse complement strand
TTTCGCTTGAAGGCGTCGGTTTCATCGTTTCGTTTGTACGCGGCACCGAATGGGCCGCGACCGGAAAAGTGACGCTGCCCGTCCCCGACGATTTCCCAACCGCAGAGAAATCAACTGTCCGGAAATTTAAGCTCAATGGCTCGAAATAATCCTTGTCACACGAGGCAGTGGCAAAGCGATCATTGCCACTGCCCGAAAGCTCCTTGGGATTATTTACAAAACCCTGACAAATGACTGGGGATTTGAAGATTTTCCAAACTTTGTGATCGCAAAACGTCAGCGTAAAGTTAATTGAGAATCGGAGTAGGCTTTTATCATAGGAGATAGTATGACAACGGGAAATAGAGACAAGAAATTGATGGCAAAGGGACAAAAAGGGCGTCTGACCTTTTTGTTTTTCACTTCTTTATTCAGTTTTATCTTGGCAGCGGCTGTCCATGGCATTGATGTGCGCGCTGACTGCCCGTCCAACGACGGCGGCTTGATCGCCGACGTTTCCGCCGACGGGTGTCCTTCAGCGTTTCTCGAACGGGGTTCCGAAACGGTCAACATTGCTCTTGATCAGATATCCCGCTCCGAACGCGCCCGTGTGGTCGCTCGCATTGATCGTCAGCGCATTGTGCGGTTGGCGCAGGACGCTTTGGAGATCGCACCGATCTCCCTAAGGGATGATCCCGCACCGGCTGAATTTGTCAGTCCGGGCGACTTCTATTCAATGGGCGATTACTGGTGGCCCAATCCCGACACCCCCGACGGTCTGCCGTTTGTGCATCGGGACGGCCAATCCAACCCGGATAACTTTGTCGCACACCGACTGGCTGTCAGGCGACTTCGCAACGCCGTGGCGGCCTTGGCGGCGGCTTATGCCCTTGAAGGCGATGAACGTTATGCCCGAAAAGCCGTGCAGTTGCTGAGCGTCTTTTTCATCGATGACGACATGCGGATGAATCCCCATCTGCTCTATGCCCAGGCGATTCCCGGCAGAACCCAGGGCCGTGGCATCGGCATCATCGACACCCTCCATCTGGCCGAAGTGCCTTTGGCGATTGAAGCGATCCGGCAATCGAAGGCGATGACGCCGGCGGTACTGAACGGCCTGAAACGCTGGTTTGCCGCTTACGCCGACTGGATGACTACGCATCCGCAGGGCATTCGGGAAATGAACACACAGAACAACCACGCCGTGGCCTATTGGCTGCAGATCGTCACGTTTTCCCGATTAACCGGCGATATGGAAAAACTCGACAAGGCCCGGCGGCGCTGGAAAGAGGTGATTGTGCCTTCGCAGATGGAAATGGACGGCAGCTTTCCGCGCGAGCTGTCGCGCACCAAACCGTATGGGTATTCCATTTTTCAGTTGGACAACATGGTGCTGCTCTGCGAGCTGTTATCGAACGACGAGGACAACCTGTGGGCATATACACTGCCCGACGGACGTAACATGGAAAAGGCAATGGCCTTTTTGTATCCCTACCTCAAAGACAAGACGCAGTGGCCGTACCTCAAGGATATTGAATATTTTGATCAGTGGCCGGTACGTCAGCCCAGCCTGCTGCTGGCCGGATATGCACTGGGCAAAGCGGAGTATTTGACGCTGTGGAAGCCCCTCGATCCCGATCCAACAAATCCGGAGGTGCGACGAAATATGGCCGTGACCCAGCCGTTGCTGTGGCTGATACAAAGTGAAGATGTCCCACTGCTGAGACGGGAACATAAAGGGTGTCTGACCCGAATGGCACTGCCGTACCTTTTTTCAGATAAGCGCACACCACAAGCATTGGGCTGTGCTAGTTATGCCGCCCAATCGTCCTCTCTTGAAGCCGATTTTACAACCCCCCCCATGCGATTCAAAAGCCAGCCGATGTGGCACTTGAATGGAACGCTCGAAAACGGGCAAATCCAACGTCAGCTTCAGGATGCAAGGGACAGAAGCGGCTTTTCCGGTGTTGCCCTTCTGCCGGTCCGCCAAACACGGCCGGAGTACCTAAGCGAGGATTATTTTGAGCGTTATGGGGATATTCTTGAAGCCTGCAAATCCCTTGGCATGGACGCGATTTTCTACGACGATATCGGCTTTCCCAGCGGGACCGCCGGCAGCCTGCTGCACGATTACTATCCTGAGCATCTTCTTTCGTCTCTGGATATGCTCCAGCAGGAAGCTGAAGGTCCTGAAAAGGTCGTCATCGATCTGCCCAAAGGCATTCACATGGCTGCTGTCGCCATGAATACCCAAACCTTGGAACGCCGCGAAATGCCGCTTTCTCCCGACAAGAAAAAAGTGGTTTTTAATGTCCCGGCCGGAACATGGAAACTGATGGTTTTCACCAATGTGCGGCAAATCAGCAGAGACCGTAAAGCCACCGTCGATTACCTCAATCCAAAATCCATCGAAAAGTTTATCTCGCTGACCTACGACCAATACTACAAGCGATTTCCGGATCATTTCGGCTCCACAATCAAAATGACCTATTTCGACGACGTAGGGCTCCGTTTCGCCCATCGTCGCAACTGGACCCCCATCTTCAATAAAGCATTCAAGGCCAAACACGGCTATTGCCCAGCCTTGCTGTACCCTGCCCTATGGCACGAGATCGGCCCCGACACCGCCGCCGCACGCGTCGCCCTCTTAGGCTTCCGTGCCGAACTGCTGGCCGAAGGCTTTCCCCGAAAAGTGCAGCAATGGGCCGCGTGCCACGGAGTCAAGTCCTCCGGCCACGCGATGGGCCAATACCATGCTCAACCCACGTTTCTGGGCGGCGACCACATCAAGTTTTATAAGCACGTCGATGTCCCGATGATAGACTCAATTCACTATTACGGTCACGGACGCCCCGGCTTCAAGCTTACCAGTTCTGCATCATACACCTATGACCGGCCGCTGACCGTTGTCGAGATATACGGCAACTACCGCGGACGCTTCGATAGCGTTATGATGTACCGGTCCGGCATGGAGCTGTTAGCGCGGGGAGCCAACATGTTCATACCCCATGGCATGTGGTATGATCCCCAAAGCGTAAGCATCCCGCCGCTGATTTCCAATTTCAACAAAGACATCGCCGCTGATCTTCCCGGCTATAACGACTGGATTGGCCGTTGCTCTCTGCTGCTGCGCGGGGGAAGACACATGGCCGACATCGCCGTATTGTATCCCATCGCGGCCATGCAGGCCCACGCAACATTTGAACCCGGCATTGAAGGAAATGTCCACCCGGGGCTTCATGTCCCGCCGGAAAGTGACTTCAATCAATTAAGCGATACCCTGACCGGCGGTGTCCGGCGTGACTTCACCTTCCTGCACCCGGAAATTCTCGATGCAAAATGCACCGTCGAAGGGGCCTTTCTAAAATTGAACAACACGAGAAAGTATCAACGCTACAAGGTGCTCATCATTCCCGGCGGTCGTGTCATCTACTGGAGTAATCTGCAGAAAATCAACGCTTTCTACGAGGCAGGCGGAAGCGTGGTAGCCACCACGGCACTGCCTTACCAATCAGCCGAGTTCGGGCATGATGAGGATGTACAAAGAACCATTGAGCATATCTTCGGTGTTTCCCCGAACGGGACTCTTCCGGATAAAAAAATAATCACAAATAAAAACGCGAACGGCGGAATGGCCTTTTTTATCCCCTTTCTCGATGAGGGTGGAATGGCTCTGGATTCTGCCTTAAAAGATGCGATCCCGATAGCTGATGTACGGTTCGGATCGGATGTTCCATCGTTCAGGCACCGCCCCCAGCCTGGAAGCCACCCTCCCGCAGACGGAGAGTTTTCCGGAATGCTTTCGTATATCCACAAGGTCAAGGGTGGACGCGATGTCTATTTTTTCGCAAATTCAACTGATGCGTCTATAGACACGCAGGTGACGCTGCGAGGAAAATTGAGGTTGCAGTCATGGTGCCCTCACAGTGGCAATATCTGTGATTTAGAAAGTGTTCAGCTAGTAAAAAATGGGTCTCCCAAAACTCGGGCCAGGCTTAGACTTGAGCCTGTCCAATCAATTTTTTGGGTTGAGGGAAATTAAGAAACTATGAAAGCCTGATAGTAACTGTAAATCAATGGTTCTTCCCGATACGGGGAGGCGGTTCAGTGGAGTCGATTATGGAAATGAAAAAGAAATCCATGTATCTCTGTAATGCAGCACTTGCCCTGGTTGCCGTTATCATTTGTCCGGCAAAGAGCGAAGAGGCGATAACGTTCAACGGCGTGCCTCAGGTGGATCAGGTTCTCAGGCAGGACCGTTTTGAAAATCCTCCCATTCAGTTTCAACCCATTGCTCTATGGCGTCTCATCGGTGAACACACGCCCAAGAATGTGCAGCAGCAGATACGCCATTTCAAGAAAGCCGGGTTTGGCTCCATTCCCGCTCGCAATGACGTTATCGAGTTGCGCGACGTGATGATCACCACTGCCAGAGACCTCGGTATGCTGGTCATGCACAGAGACGGAAGAGGCTTTCCCAGCGGGGGGGCCAGCGGTTTGGTAGAACAACGTTATCCGGAACATCTCAGGAAGGTTCTGCATAAGACCGAGTACGTTGTCAGTACTCCCCGGTGGAAATGTTTTGTTCCTGAGGGACAGTTGATGGCTGCCGTGGCCATGAACAAGCACACCCTGGAGCGGGTTGATCTTTCACCGTTCATCCGGAACAACCTGCTCGATTGGGAGGTTCCCCGCGGCGGCACCTGGCGGGTGATGTTTTTTACCTGTATTCCGGCGACTTTTTGGAAGCAAGACATGCCTGTCGATTATCTGGATCCTGAGGCACTGGCCCGATTCAGAGAATTGGAATATGATAAATTCGCAGAACAATGCCGCTCATACTTCCACAATCCGATTGTCTATACGCAATATGATGACGTGGGTTTTTTAGCAACAGAACGCACGTGGACAGGTTCATTTAACGACAAGTTCCGGGAACTTTACCGGTTTGACCCCACGCTGTATTATCCGGCCTTGTGGTATGACATTGGCCCCGACACACGCGCTGCACGTGTCGCCTTTTTTGATACACGGTCGGAACTGCTCGCCGAAGGCTTCCCTAAGATGGTCGGGCAGTGGACAACGGAACACGGCATCACCAGTATTGGACAATCGCCGGGAAATTACAAAGATCAGCCGGTGGACACCCAGGGTGATTCGTTCAAGTTTTTCCGCCACACGGATATCCCGCAGACCGATGCGATCATCAGCTACGGAAACGGGCTGCATGGCTTCAAGTTGACCCATTCGGTGGCGGATATCTATGAACGCCCGATTTCGATGGCTGAATTATATGGGGCATTCCCCACGGCAACGGTCGATGTGAGGATGCTTTACCGGGTCCCCACGGAGATGTTCGCCAGGGGAGCAAATTCGATCATGGTGCATCGGGGTCCCCATTCGCCGAATCAGGACTACAACCCACGACGGATCATGAACTATCCAGAAGTTCTCTCTCGTGAATTCCCTGCCTTGAACAGTTTCATGAGCCGTTGCTGTTATATGCTATCAGGCGGGCGAATGGTTTCAGAGATTGCCCTGCTCTACCCGATTGCCAGCCTGCAGGGAGAGTTTTACTTTGACGCCCCTGACTATGTCGGACGGATGGCCAGAGGATGGTGGACATATCCCGAAGCCGATTACATGGAAATCAGCGGAATGCTGACCAACCGCATACGCCGCGATTTTACCTTTGTGCATCCCGACTATCTGGCGACGGATAAATACGCGATCACTCGGAACACGCTGCGTTTGAACACGGAGCACTTTCAGGAGTACAGTCTTGTGATCCTCCCCGCAGGACGAACCGTGTCTCTGGAGGCCCTGAAAAAAATCAAACGATTTTACGATAACGGGGGCAACGTCATTGCCACTACGCTCTTGCCGTCGCAATCCGCCGAAATGGGTAAAGACGTAAGCGCACGGCCAAGTACACTCCAGGCAAATTGACCGTCTGGCGGCGGGTTGGTGAGGGGGCGGCGTATGTCAGGCGACCTGATGGGGCAGTAGGTCGAGCTTGGGGGCGGATGATTT
>SLIA01000248.1 GCA_007135935.1 Wenzhouxiangella sp. | reverse complement strand
CCGGGATCCCGCACGTCGAGAGTCAGCACGACCGCCGTGCAGATACCCAACCTGCGAGATCCCGGATATCGCCTCCGGCAATTCCGGGACGACAGTACCCACCGAAGCGAGCAAACAACGAGCAGACGAATGAACTACCTCAGCACCCGCAACGATGCCCCGCCGACCAGCCTGGCCGAGGCCCTGCGCGCCGGGCTGGCACCCGACGGCGGGCTGTACGTTCCCGAATCACTGCCGGTGCTGAACGCCGAAGCCCTCGACGACTGCGCCGATCTGCCGGCCACCGCCGCGCAGACCCTGGCACCGTTTTTCGCCGACAGCCGGCTGGAAACCGAACTGCCGTCGATCTCCCGCGAGGCGCTGGACCTGCCGCTGCCGGTCAGCGAGATCGGAGTCACGAATTCGTGGATGCTGGAGTTGTTCCACGGCCCCACAGCCGCGTTCAAGGATTTCGCCGCCCGCTTTCTCGCCACCTGCCTGGACCGCCTGCGTAGCGACGACGATCCGGTACAGACGGTCATCGTCGCCACCTCCGGCGACACCGGCGCGGCCGTGGCCGCAGCCTTCCATCGCCGAGCGGGATTTCGCGTCGTCATTCTCTATCCCGATGGTCGCGTCTCGGCCCGCCAAGCCCACCAACTCGGCTGTTTCGGCGACAACGTTGCCACTTTCCGCGTCCAGGGCGACTTCGACGACTGCCAGCGCCTGGCCAAGCAGGCGCTGAACGACCGCGAGCTCATCGATCGGCTGGCGCTGACCTCGGCCAACTCCATTTCCATCGGCCGCTTGCTGCCGCAGATCAGCTACTACGTCCACGCCGTCGCCGGCCTGCATCGGCAAATCCGGCAAGCCATCGACATCATCGTCCCCACCGGCAACCTCGGCAACGCCCTGGCCGCCATCCTGGCCCGCGACATGGGCCTGCCCATCGGCACGGTCCATCTGGCCACCAATGCCAACCGCACCCTGCCCGATTACTTCTCCGGCACCGATTACGAAGGCCGTCCCGGCCTCCAAACCCTGGCCAACGCCATGGATGTGGGCGACCCGTCAAACTTCGAGCGCCTGGACTGGTTCTACCGCGACCGCGACCTGCGCAACGCCGATATCCACGCCGACAGCGTCGACGACGACACCATCCGCGAGACCATTACCCGGGTCCACCGTCAGACCGGCCGCATCGTCTGCCCGCATACCGCCTGCGCCATGGAAGTGCTGGAACGCCGGCGCCAGGCCGGCAACGACCGCCCCATGCTGATCGCCGCCACCGCCCATCCAGCCAAGTTCGAAACCGTGGTCGAACCGCTCATCGGCCAACCCGTCCCCCTGCCCCCGGCCCTGACCGAACTCCTCGACCGCCCCAGCCACGCCGACCCCATCAGCGCAGAATTCAAGCCGCTTCGAGACCAGCTGCTTGCATACGGATAGTTCTGGCCGGTGGGGGTGCATGCAATGTCGTCCGTCGGGGACGTGGCCCCGACCTACCTGTCTTGTAGGTCGGCCCAACGTGGCCGACGGACGAGGGTGGATTCACCGCCGGTATACGGTTTGGCCGGTGGGGGTGGATGCAATGTCGTCCGTCGGGGACGTGGCCCCGACCTACATTCACTGGTTGTCGCCTACAACCGCGCTGCCAACCTCGTTCCTTCGTCGATCGCGCGCTTGGCATCGAGACTCGTCCGTCGGCCACGTTGGGCCGACCTTCCCGGCTGATGCGCTTGGGCAACAATCAGCGCATCCGGCCAGCCGGAACCCCCACATACCCAGCGTGTAGGATGACATCGCAAGTGCCCCCCCACCGGCCAGAACAGCTACGGTGACAAACCAATCCTCGTCCGTCGGCCACACGCGTGGCCGCTCTCCGCCACAACGCTTCTTGCCTGCGGCAAACCGCATTGTGGCTCCGAGCTACGCTGGACCGACCGGCCTGATGCGCTTCGGCGACGCTCAGCACATCCGACCACCTCGAACCCCCGCACACTCAGACGAGATAAGGGGGGCGCAGCCCCGGCTTACTCGTGGCGCAAGGCATCGATGGGATTGAGGCGCGCGGCCTTGCGGGCGGGAAACAGCCCGAAAACGATGCCGACGACAACGGAAAACGAAAAGCCCAGCAGCATCACCCCGGGCGAGATGGCAAATGCCATGCCGAAACGGTCGGTGACCAGCCAGGTTCCGCCCAGCCCCAGCACCAGTCCAATCAGCCCGCCGAGCGTGGCCAGCACCACCGCCTCGACCAGGAACTGCATCAGGACATCACTGGTTCGCGCGCCGATGGCCAGACGAATTCCGATCTCGCGGGTCCGTTCGGTGACCGACACCAGCATGATGTTCATGATGCCGATGCCGCCGACCATCAGGCTGACGGCGGCAATGCCGCCGAGCAGCAGGGTCAGCGTGGCGCCGGTCTGCTCCAGCGCCTGGGCAATGTCCTGGGTGTCGCGAACATAGAAGTCGTCTTCCATGCCCGGGCGGATGCGGCGGCGCTCGCGCATCAGGGTCTCTATGTCGCGCCGCACGCGCGCGGTCGTGCCGTCGACAAGCGCCGAAACGTACATCGAGCGCACGTCCAGGTTACCGGCCAGGCGACGTTGCACGGCGCGGATCGGCATCAGGATCAGGCGGTCGCGATCCTGGCCCATGGAGAAACCCTTTTCGGCCAGCACGCCGATGATCAGGCAGGAGGTGCGGCCGATGCGCAGACTTGATCCCAGCGGATCCTCGATGCCGAATTCTCTCAATACCGTGCGACCAACAATGCATACGGCCGCGCCAGTGTTGAGTTCGCCGGGCTCGAACTCGCGGCCGATGGCCACGGGGTGATTGCGCACGGTGAAATAGGCGTTGGTGGTGCCTTCCACCGACATGTTCTGGTTGACGTTGCCGTAGACCACGGTGCTGGCATGCATGGCCGACGGCGCCACCTCAACGCCCGGCACATCCTGTTCGATGGCGCGCACGTCGTTCATGTCGAAAGGTGCTCCGGGCATGCGCACGGCCCCGGGGCCGCGCTGGCCGGTGCCGGGAATGACAAACAGCAGGTTCGAACCCATGGCGGCGATTTCGGCAGTGACACTGCGCGAGGCGGCCTGGCCGAGATGCACCATGGCGATGACGCTGCCAACCCCGATGATGATGCCCAGCGTAGTCAGGAACGAACGCAACTTGTTGCCGGCAATCGCCTGAAAAGCCATCGCCAGGGCATCGAACGCTCTCATGACAGCACCTCGGCCGGCGGCCCGTCGCGCGCAATCCGGCCATCGACGAAGTAGACCACCCGCTCGGCCCAGGTGGCGATGTCGGGCTCGTGCGTCACCATGACGATAGTGATATCGCGCGACTGCCGGATCGCAACCAGTTGCTGCATGATCTCGCCTGCAGTGACGGTGTCGAGGTTGCCGGTAGGTTCATCGGCCAGCAATAGCGGCGGCTCGGTGACCAGGGCACGGGCAATCGCCACACGCTGCTGCTGGCCGCCGGACAGCTCATTGGGCATGGCGCCGGCCCGGTCGGCCAGCCCGACCGAGGTCAGGGCCTCCAGCGCGCGCCGGCGGCGTTCGGCATGGCGAACGCCTTCATAGATCAGCGGCAATTCCACGTTGGCCACCGCGCTGGTGCGCGCCAGCAGGTTATAGCTCTGGAACACGAAGCCCATGAAGTGGCGACGCAGCAGGGCAAGCTGGTTACGGTCCAGGGCGCCAACGTCGACCCCCTGGAACCGGTAGGCTCCGGATGTCGGCACATCCAGGCAGCCGAGCAAGTTCATGCAGGTGGACTTGCCCGATCCACTCGGCCCCATCACGGCCACGAATTCGCCGGCATGAATGTCCAGGTCCACCCCGTCGAGCGCACGCACCTCGGCCGCGCCCGCACCGTAGATCTTGCGGATGTCGCGCATCTGCAGCAAGGCCGGGCCGGCCTGGGGAGCAATGCGGGCCGCGACACTCATCGCCTGAAGCTCAACTGCCGGTTCGCTGCACGCCGACGATGACCTGATCGCCAACATCGATTTCGCCTTCGACAATCTCCGTAAAGCGACCATCGCTGGCGCCGGGGACCACGCGGATTTCCTCGGGAACGCCATCGCGCAGCACCCAGACCGTGTTGCCCGGTCCCACGGCCACATCTCTGCGCAAGGCCCCGGGCCGCGTGACCAGCAGACCGTCGCGGCGAGCCTCGTCTACGGGCGGAACAAAACGCAAGGCCAGATTCGGAACCCGCAGCACCTGGCTGCGTGTGCCGGTGGAAATGGTGGCAGTGGCGGTCATGCCGGGCAACAGCATGCCTTCGGGGTTGTCGACACCGAGCACCGTGGTGTAGGTCACCACGCCGGCCTCGATCACCGGGTAGAGATGGACGCGGACCACCTCGGCGTGGAATTCCTCGCCCGGCCAGGCATCGACGGTGAAAGTCGCCGGCTGGCCGGAGCGCACCTGGCCGACATCGGCCTCGTCCAGGGCCACATGCAGTTCCATGTGGTCCAGATCTTCGGCCAGCAGGAACAGCTCCGGCGCCTGCAAGGTGGCGGCCACGGTATTGCCCGGCTCCACGTTGCGAGTCAGTACGACACCGTCGATTGGCGAGCGGATGACGGTCTTGGACAGCCGCGTGCGCGCGGCCGAGACATGGCCCTGCGCCTCGCGTACGGTCGCGCGGGCATGATCGAGTCGCGCCGCAGCGCGCTTGCGGGCGGCCATGGCAGCGTCGAGCTGGGCTCTCGAGGCCAGGTTGCGCTCAGCCAGGTCGGCGGCGCGACGCTCATCAATGGCCGTTTCTTCCAGGGTCGCCTCGGCTTCGACCACCGCCGCCCGGGCCACGGCAAGGCGGGCCTCGGCCTGCTCCAGCGCCACCTCCAGTTCCTCGGTGTCAAAAAGCGCCAGCACATCGCCGACAGCCACCGTGTCGTTCTCCGACACCCTGACTTCGCGAATCAGGCCGGAAATCTCGGCGCCGACGATGACCTTGCGCTGTGGCTCCAGATTGCCGGTGGCCGTGGCCGAGAGCACGATATCGCCACGCTCCACGACACGGGTATCCCAGGCCAGCGCTTCCTCGCCTGGCCAAAGCCACCAGGCCAGCAGCACGACCAGCACCAGGGCCGTGGCCACCATGAGCACCATGGGGAATCGATCACGCCTTTGCCCGGCCCGCAGCACCGCATCAACATCTGCAGCAGCACGGGCATCGCCATGATCGACTGAGTCACTCATCCTCGCCCTTCCATCCGGGTTTCGGTCAACACGCCCGACCGGGGATCACCGGCTTGGCAACCCCATCCTAGCCAATTCTTCCTCGAGTCCGCTTGATCGTCGTCAAGCGCATCGGGGTGACAGTGGATGCCAGCCTCGCCAGGCAGGAGGGGGGCAGCAGGCCGGTAACGGCAGAATGATCACCGCGCCGTGTCGTTATCGAACACTGGCTGATGCACCGCGCTGACGCTCAGCACACCCTACGCCACGAATTCAACTCTCCGGCACATGCAGGATGCGCTGAGCAACGCGAAGCGCATTCAGGACAACGGTGGATGCCACCCCACCGAACGAAGAGGAATCAAACGCACCGCACAACCACGGACTTCGAAACGACCAAGCGACCAAACGACAACCAGCAAACCAACGAATCAACGAAGAAACGAAAGAACCAACCAACGAAAAAACACCCCTACAACCGCGCTGCCAGTCTTGTTCCCTCGTCGATCGCGCGCTTGGCATCCAGCTCGGCGGCCACGTTGGCGCCGCCGATCAGGTGGGTGCTGACACCGGCCGCTTTCAGCCCCTCCATCAACTCACGCTGCGGCAACTGGCCGGCGCAGATCACGATATTGTCGACTTCCAGTACCTGCGGCTTGTCGTCAATGCGGATATGCAGGCCCTCGTCGTCGATGCGCTCGTAGCTGACCCCGGCGAGCATGTGCACGCCGTAATGCTTCAGCGAGGTGCGGTGAATCCAGCCGGTGGTCTTGCCCAGGCCCTTGCCGGGCTTGGTGGTCTTGCGCTGCAACAGCCAGACCTCGCGGGCCGGT
>SLIA01000169.1 GCA_007135935.1 Wenzhouxiangella sp. | reverse complement strand
GTAGTGATTCCCGAAGTTGTAGTTCGGCCAACCATAGTTCCCGCCCGGTTCCATGCGGTTCAGCTCGTCACCACCTCTCGGCCCGTGCTCGGTCTGCCAGATCTTACCCGTGGCGGGGTGCATGGCCATCCCCTGGGCATTGCGGTTCCCATAGGTGAAGATCTCGCTGCGTGCGTCTTCCTGACCCACGAAGGGGTTGTCCGCCGGCGCGGACCCATCATCGCCGAGCCGGACGGTGGTGCCGATGTGGTTGGAGAGGTCCTGCGCCGGAGCCTGGAGTCCCCTCTCGCCCACGGTCACGTACAGGTAGCGCTCCTCATCGAAGACGATGCGCGAGCCGAAGTGCTGCCCGCCGGAGGCCGCCGCGTCCGCAACGAACACCTCCTCCAGCCCCTCGAGTGCGTCACCATCCCAGCGAGCTCGTGCCACCGCCGTGGTAATGCCGCCCTACACCGAGGCGGCGTAACTCAGATATACCCAACGATTCTGCTCGAACTGGGGATGGAGGGCGATGTCCAGCATCCCTCCTTGCCCCACCGCCGCCACCGAGGGTGCTCCCTGGACCGGAGCGCTGCGGAGTTCACCCTCTCTGACCAGGCGCACCCGGCCGGGGCGCTCCGTAATGAGGATGTCGCCGTCGGGAAGAAACGCGAGGCCCCAGGGGTGCGCGAGTCCCGTCACGAGGTCCACGACTTGGTAGCTTTCCTCCGGATCGGGCGTGGGCTCGGAATCAACGGACACCTCCGCCGGCCCCTTGTCACACGCCGTAAGGAGGAGGGCAAAGGATAGGGCGACGGCCATGAACGGGGTCGTCGGTCCAAGTCGGTTCGCCGTGGTGTTCGGCACCGGCCGGGGTCGGAAACGGGCGGTCTGAGTCATGGATCGAAGGGGCTTAAGGGACAGCGTCTCGCCGGTCAGGTCCACCGTCTTCGATCCCGAGACGTCACAAATCGTTCCGAGGCAACGAGCTTCAACCCGCTGCCAGGAGAGCGGGGGGCGCCGTCGATGTGGAGGGAGGCGGTTCTGGTTGGAGACGCGATCGTGGGGAGTCTTCGTCTCTGGGGAAGGATCGCACTTCAACCAAGCCGATTCGTTCGAAGGGGTCTGGAGCACTAAGCTGTCGCCGCCGGATCACCGGTATTGGCTCGGGAGGAGGAGATGTGATGCATCCTTTGGATCCATTTCGCTTCCGCGTTAGGGAGCAGAGCGGCGCGCCCGGATCACGGATCCCTGGCTCAGGTCGATACCCTATACAGCGAAGTCGCCTCTCGACACCAAGGCGCCCGGCATCGGTGGGGACAGCTGTCATGACGGAGAGAAACAGTCGGAAGCCGCTCGTTCCCCGGTCCATGACTCTCTGCCGCGTCGGACACCCAAAGGCCACTGTCGCAGTTGTGTGTCAATCGGAGGGAGGCACACAGCCCCCCAAAGCGGATCCTAACGTGTTTGGACCATGAATACCGAGACCGGTGAAGACGGGACCGAGTACTTCTTCGAGGGAAATGGCGAGCCACAGGGACCCGTGACTCTCGACGCCCTACTCGGACACGTCACACCAGAAACGTTGGTATGGCGGTACGGCCTTGACGACTGGATTCCGGCTTCCGAGCTCCCTGAGTTCAGAACACGTGGCGACACCAGAGCAGGATCCAGGCGTGACCATCGTCCCAGCAAGACCAAGGCGGATCGGGCGCCAGCGACCGCATCATCTGGTGAATCCGTCACGGTCTCCTCGGGTCATCACTCAGGCCCGCCGAAGCCCAACGGTCCAGAGCCGCCAGATGGCCCGTCCGACCTGTCCGCCTCTGGTTCAGATCGGACAGAATTGCCGGTCGAAGAACGATCGGGATCCGGGCCACCTCGCGTAGTCTGGACAGCGATCATCTCTCTACTCCTGGTTGGTAGTTTGTGGACCTCTGTCCGCAACCTTTCCGACCGGGAGCAGGCGGCCGAGTCGGATCCCTCATCCTTTCAGTCTCCCCGAAACGAGTACGTTATCGATCCGCCGGCGGGCCATCCTTTGCGAGCAGAAATCCTGGATGCCGTTAGGCCTCATCTAGAGCTGGTCTTGGGTATGGATGTCCTATTCATGGTGTCCCACCTGCGCCTTTACGATCGGTGGGCATTCTTTCAGGGGACTCCTGTCGATACCAACGGACAGCCGCTGTCTGAGCCCGACCTTCATCGGATTTTCGAGGACGAATGGCTCCTTATGGATGGCATTCGTACTGAAGCCATCCTCGAACGGATCGGAGATGCGTGGACTGTAAGGGAAATGGGTATTGGAGCCACCGAGATTTGGTGGCAACACCATTGCGATGAATCAAACCTGAGACCAGTACTGTTTGCCTGTCCGTCCTAGGTCACCTGTTCTATCGACGAGGCCAGCTGCATACATGGTTCTGGGTCTCACCGTGCACCCGGCCTTGGGCTGAGGCAAACAGTCTTCGAATCCGCGTCGCCCTCCTCATTCTCGGTCTCATCTCTCAATAGGGTCCAGACACAGGCAGGTCCGGCGTCTACCATATGAAGAAGGCTGCCAGGGCGAGTACCAGAAGGGCTGCCACAATGGCCCAGTCCTTCCACGGACTGGATTGTTCGAAGGTCGAGGATGGGTCGCCGTCCGCCTTCCCAGGCCTGATGACCGACTCTGTTGGCGTAGCCGGCTTCGGAAGATGACCAGCGGGCACACCTTTTCCGGAGCGTCCATCTACGGTGAGCTCGGCACTTCCATTCGGACTTGCCTGCGCATGACTACCGGGGCCCGAAGAACCGGGTTCATCGGGGACTGGTCGGTGAAGGACACCTCGGTCTTGGTCCGAAGCTCGCTGTTGCGTCCAATCCGCATCGGGTCGGGCCAGTCCTCCCGCTGCTGAAGACGACTCGAGCCTCTCGGCCGAGTCAAGCTCCTCGGCTGACGCCCGTTCTCGGGGCCCCGCCTTCCTCACTGGCGGCCCGGACGATCCCTTTTGGTGAGGTCTTGAGCCCACAGCGACATAGCCTGATTGGACCGGTGGTTCAGGCTCTGTCGCTGTCCAGTGCCAACCCCTTAGAAAATCGGCGAGAGAGTCGAAGCGGTAGGTTGCAGGAACGGAGAGGATTGCTTCCAAGCTCACCGAGTGGTCCCTGTTGCCCACGTGAGCGAGCGCCCCAACCAGATCCCGCTCGGATTCAGGGTAACCCAGGATTGCAAATGGGCTGTGTGGTTCCGCTGAGCTATCGAACAGGACCAGAACGTGCGCCTGTTCCAGACTCTTGGTGGTCCCATTAGGCGGGTCTGCCCTCTCGCTACGATAGAGTGACTCGACCTTCAGCGCCTCGGCATCCACCTCCAAGAAGTGAAGATTGACCAAGAAGCCCTTATTCCTGAGGACTCTGTTGACGTAACTCTCGATCCGGTCCTCTGCCTGAGTCCTCAGCTCCGGCCTGACATCTCTTTCCCGAGACAGAGCGTCGATCGTCCCCGGTTGGGTTCCGGCCTTGCGAGCAGAATGCGAACGCGGCGGGTCCCAGGCCTCCTTCAAAAGCTTCGCAGACCCTGCCGTCAACTTCCTGTGAGTCTGCAACTGGTGACCGTTGACCCTTCCACTGGGGAGTCGGCCCAGGGTATCCGCACCACTCCCGATGAAGCGGATCTTCTCCACCAAATGCTCCAGCGAGACCCTCCGAAGCGCAACCGCATTGCCCTCACGGGCGAGGGCGAGATACTGACCGCTGTATCGCTCACGATCCTCAACCTGCTCACCACGGGTTTGTGTTCCCCCTCCTTCCGACACCAGTCTGTCTATATCAAGATATCCGATTAGAACAAATTCGCCTTCCTGGTCCAATCCGCAGACCCACAGTCTATCCCCAAGGCCTCTGTTTTTCAACTGTTTGCTGGTCACACTGGAAAGATGACCCCCGGAAGCCAGTGCGTTTTGGATTTCTGCAGTCTTCCAGTACACAAGATAGTTGCTCGCCATCAGTTACCCCTCAATTTCAGTCTCAGCACGATCCGAATATGTAAAGGCAGTGTGAGGATTGACTCATCAGGGAAGAGCACACACGGCCAGGTCAGTGACAGGATGTGGTGGCCAATGTGCCTCCTGTTGGGTTCACCCTCGGGCACCCAAGGCGTCGGCGCTGCGGTGAGTGATCAGCCTGGTCGATACTACGGACAGTTCTTCAGGTGCCGCAAAGGAATGCCTTTGCAACGTCAAGTCTGCTGACCGGCCGACACCAGGGCGGCCCGGCCCCCGTGGGGGATTCCGATGAGCGTATGGATGTGGATTCTTGGCCTCCTGCTCCTCATTCTCGGCATTTGGCTGCATCATCATTACATCGGGTGGAAAGCTCGACGCCGGCTCAAGCGGGTCAGGGCGCAGGGTCAGGCAGGCGAAATCAAGGCTGAATCCTGGTTGCGAAGGAATGGATTCGTGATTGAGGCCGGACAACCACAACAATTAACCCATTTGCTGGTTGATGGAATCCCCACGGCGTTCCGGGTCCGTGCAGATTTTGTGGTGCGGGACCCGGAGGGGCGTCGTGCAGTGGTCGAAGTGAAGACTGGAGCTGCGACCAATCCCGTGTCCACCGCAACCCGAAGACAAATGCTCGAATACGCCGTGGTCTACGGCGTTGAATCCATATACCTGTTCGACGGAGTTGAAGGTCGATTGCGGAAGGTCTCCTTTCGGTCGCAGCTCCCCAGGAGCCCCGGTTTTCCGGCGAGTCGACTCCTGGCCGTTGGGTTCGGACTCGGAATCATGGTGACCGTTTCGGGCATGCTCCTGTTGCGGTGGGTCCAGTGAGCCCTGCCAGGCATGGACCTGCCCGCTAAGGCGGAATCGAACCCTGACGACAATCTAATCATGGGATCTGGCTTTGCCGTCAGCCGAGCGCTCGGAAGCGGCACTCGATCCAATGAGACGCCCTGACGGAATGCCCACTGCTTTCTTGAAGACCACATACGAAACGCGGATATGAAACATAATAATACGCCGGAAATTACTCTTTTAATTGTAATTTTCGCATGGGTATTGATGGTTTCAGCATCTGGTATCGAAGATACCAGGTCCTCTTTGCTGATTCGCACATCCGCTGAGCCGATATCACGGCACCTCAGTTATGATTCCGTCGGTGCAGCGACGGCAGACAGCTTCTTCCTCCAAAGGAATACAGTTGTTATTGAAGTACCCTGGGACATGAGCGGAGCCGAAGTCCTGGACCTATATAGGCTTCGGAACAACCCCGCAGCTGTAGAGTCGCTCCTTACGGCGGGGCATGGGAGCTTGGAGTCCCTCATACCGAGGGGAACATCGGTAGTTGTCGAACTTAACCGTTAGATCTATAAGGACTACACATTGGATCGACATTACAATGAGGCCCGAGAAGTGGTCCGGCAGTACGAGCGCGAACTTGAAGAGTTCATGCGAGAAGATCTCAGAGAGGCGGTGCTAAACGGAGCCATAAACCCGGTCATACGGGAGCAAGTCGTGGCTGTGCTCCACTCGGAGGAATACGACACCCGAATCAGGAAGGTAGCCAAGGATGAGGCTCGACAACTGTTCCGTCGCCTTTCTGTCGCGATTTTGGTCCTTGCTGCCCTGTCGGTGGGCGGGCTGGTCATCTTCCGATTCTTCGTGCCTCCCGTCTCGGCGCTTGATCCTCACCTAATGGATCCTGTCGAGGTTGACGGGTTCCAAACGGAGATGCCGCACGGTGATGATGCCGAATCGACCCATTCAATTGGCGGTTTGAGTGAGCTCGCGCGGACATCTCATGTTGAGCGCTAGCCCAAACCCCATCGTTCACGTGGTCATTGCCACAGAGGCGGATCGCGGCTTCCAGGGATGGGCTGTACGCGGCCACAGCGAATGGATATCAGCTGCGGCCGCTGAGCGGCTTCGGTCGAAAGCACCGAGCCCCTTCTTCCTTGAGCGGGAGGAGGTCCCTCCGCTCCTCGCCGGGGTCTCCCCGGAAGCCTTTGCAACCGACAGAAACATCGAAGCAATCCATATTTCCGTCTTGCCCACAGAGCATGACATCGTCGCGACGTTCTCCGGTACAATCCACGACCCGGTGCGCCCTGCTAGACCATGGCGAATCATCACCAGGGTGTTTCAACTTCCAGAGGTGGCTTGGGAAGAGCTGGGAGGTGACGTCGAAGGGTTACTGTACAGGTTCGAAGAGGGTGCCCCTCAAGCTACCGAGTGGTTCTCCCGTGCCCTCCCCGCCAGGTTCAGGGGGGAACTCCCCGTCCCGACCATCACCCCCTCGTTGGATGATCGTCCTGTCTATTCGGGCTCGACCTCCCGGCAGAGACTGGACCGGTTACGCTGGTTTGCCTCACGTCTCGATCGGCCAGTTCAAGAGACCGCAAGGCGGATTGCCCAGATTCATCAGGCTCTGAAGAGGTGCTGGAGCCGTGGCGGTAGCCTGATCCTCACGGAGCCCGCGGGACGAAGCACCACTGCGATTGAGGCCAGGTTGGCATGGCTATCCCTGTCCACCGCCGATCGCCGGCGAGTTGAACTCACCACAGGCCGAACGGGTGATTCAGTTTCCACGGGGGGGCTATCCGTGGTGTCCGGGCCCTTGCCCGGTCGCCTGCCCGATGGGTCTCAACGGTTGCGCCTGGAGCAGGAACCTGATCCAGATCCCCACTGGGTGGCCCACCTGATGGGCCTCTTGGTCCCAGATCGGCCCGGGGTGGGTGCCCCGCGTGAGCTGTCCCTACTGGACGGAGAGTTTGAGCTCTGGACCGACGTTCTGGCGGCCGAATATGCATACCGGCACCGCCGTGATTCCGCGAGCCTGAAGCAAAAGCTCCGCCGTCGATTGGTATTTCCTGACCCTCTTCAGGGGGCGGAGCTGGAGTCGGTCGTCGATCAGGTTGTAGGGATCCTTGACCCCAAGGGAAGTCTGGAGGCTGTCGCAGACACCCTGGACTCTGTTTTGACCCTCCCGTATCCCGAGAGGACCGACGTATCCGAATTAACCCGGAGGGTCTTGCATGAGCTTTTGGACGCACCCATAGCCTCGTGGCAGGGAGCGGCGGCCCACCTGATCGTGAGGTTTATGGAGGAAGGGAATCCCGCCCTCGACGAGACAGACGGGCTGTGCCTCCTCCGACATGAAGCCCATCTGCGGGATCAGGGCGTGGAGGGACCGATCGGTTTTCTCGATAAGAAAGCCGGATCCCCTCCGTTGCTACTCGAGTGTCTTCAACGGTGCCGACACCTGATGGCAGAGGGGGAAGAAGTAGCCGGCTGGGGCTCACGGATGGCCATGGAGGCATCCGGTCGCTACCGGCCCGGGCTGAGCCAAATCCCGCAGCCTCGTTCCGATACGGACGCATACTGGGTCCTGTCACTCTTGGACGGATACCTGAAAGACCAGCCAAGACACGCCGACCCTCTTCCTCTTCCCGCTTGGCTCATTTCCTCTCCGGGCGATTCCGTTTGCGGCGTCCACCTTTCCCGATTCCCCGCCGTCGCCCTGCAACGACTGGAACAGGCTCCGGAAGACACCCTCATCTCCCGATTGAGCCGGGAGGGGATCGAGCCGTCCTTGTTCATCTCCTTTTTGTCGAGATGGGCAGAACGGCACCCCGAAGGCTCACACCCGGAGGGGGTATGGGCCGCCTGGACCACTCGCATTCAGGCCGCAAATCTGTCCTTGCGTACCCTGGAGATCGAGCAGCTGGAGCGCCTTGGCAGAAACCCACCGTCTCTACCGGCATGGTGGCCGAACCTCGTTAGCGTCGCCATAGCCCACCCGCGTCTTCGCGCGGAGGCCCTGGCCCGCTGCGCGGAGGGGCTGGGAAGTCCCGACCGCTTGAGGTGGGCCGGAGCGATCCTGGCGGAACTGAGCAGGCAGATCTTCGACGAGGAGGTGGTCGGGACAGTCGCAGAATCGCTCCACGTGGTGGCGACGGAGGAATCTGATCAGGAGACAATTCTGAAGGCGGTTGGAGGCCTACGGCCGGCCGGCCCCTCCATCGCTCTGGCGCTTGTCCATGAGTTCGAGGCCTTCGAGAGGATGGATCTACCGAGTATGGCTGGACTGGCGGCCAACCTTAGACAGTCGCTCCTGCGCGTCTCCCCAGATTGCACTTGGGTGGGGAACGCTCAGGAGCGGGAGGCCTTTTTTGAACTCTGGTGGTGGGAGCACGAGCCCGGCACCTCATCTCCGGGCCTTCCCGGCTTAGAGCAGCTTTCGTCAGAATCCCGGACAGCATTGATCGACTGGCTCCTCCGAGGTACACCACCGGCGCCACTTTTTGCTCTCCTGAAGAGACACAAACGAAACGGAGGCAATGGCTTACCCCATATACATAGGGCTCCGAATGATTGAGTATTTGATTGTAATGGGGGTTGTAATAGCAATCCTAGCGCCTACAATCGACCAGATCTTGCGGCGCCTTATGCAACCAGCCACACCCGAGGGATCTGGAGATCGCCCCGAGCAGCCGGGGGTCCAGGCGCGGCATCTTCCTTCTGACACCGGGGTGCCCACGACGGACGCGGGAACTCCCCCTCCACTTCCGAGGGGAAACCGAACCACCCCACCCCCCCTTCCAACTAGGAAGGGCTCGGATCCATTAGCTGAAAGCCGACCAAAGACAACGCCCTCGCCGTCCACTGAAATCAAGCCCCCCGAGGATACGAGGCCACTCGAGATCACGAAGACCTATGATGTGGTGGATCCGGAGGGGAGGGAGAAGGTGCTGGCCCGACTGCGGGACCTGCACTCCCGCGGGCGACCGATCATTCTACTTGTTGGGCCAACCAATAGTGGAAAGACCGTCCTGCGCTTCAGGCTTACCGACCGAGCAACAAATCAGAATACTGCTCTCGTGGACCGGTCCATTGACCGGACCCCGGCACTCCGCGTCGGCGTTCTCGATCTCCCGACCCAACCTGTGCTGGTCGACATCGCGGGCGAAGACTTCGAAGCCCTGGGTGACAGAAACCGCTTCGAATCCAAGGAAGGCCATCGAGGCGACGCCTCGGCCCCGGAATACTTTTCCCAATTTCTCTGGCCTGTACTGGAGGCGGCCACGGGTCTGATCATCGTGCTTGACTTCCCCTCGATCTGGCGAGAGTTCAACGATGCTTTCCCAAAGCAGGACACGGTTACGGCACAAGTAAAACGGCGGATTGCCGAGACTACTCGAAGGCGCGAGCAGCTGATCCAGGGCGCGGTAATGAATCTGTTGCGGATGGCAACGCTCTCCAAGAATTGGCAATCGATCACGAGTAGCGAGAAGATGAGTGACACGGGGTGGGATGGTACCTATGACTCACTGCGCACTCTCGCCGTTGGAAAGAGGCGACTTGCTATCCCGGTCTGCATGATGCTATCGAAGGCCGACGTGTATACCGGTACTCTGCACCCGGAAGGAATCCTCGCGCCACCACTACGTCTGGGCCACTCGGGCTCGGGCATACTTCCGACGGCCGCGATTGACCCCAATCGTCATCACCCCGCTTTCATCATCAAGCACCGATTCCCAAGCCTGTGGGAATACATGATGAAGACCGTAGACCACCCCGTATTTGGATTCCTGCAATCCATGCAACTGGGGGAATTGGAAGCCTCCTCCGGGAGGCCCATCGAGCTGAGTAGCCTGAGAAGTATGGCAGGGGAAAGCCTACTCTCTGAGGTGTTCAGCCATCACCCCTGGGGATGGCCGCCTAGCCGGTGGTTTATCCCTTTGCTTCTTCGACGCATCCCGGACGCCGACCCATGGCAAGGAACGTGAGAACGCCGCCGTACTGGCTGAGATGGATGACGTCGATCTTTCACAGCTCGCCCCGTAACATGCGAACCATCGCATGGGCTTGTGCCATATTCCTTGTGTTTATTTTGTCCGGGGTCAACAGGATCATATCTCCAGGAGACATTGAGCATGGTACCGTATACTCCGACATTCGAGGCCAGGGATCACCTCTGACGTTGGAGAGCACTCTTCAGACAACTTGGTCCCACCACACAAACCGTAGCTGGCACCTGATTAATTCGTCCAGCGGAACGGTAGACGCGAATCAATGGTGGCAGGGACTGGTTTCTCCTCGAGTCCCCCCTTTTGTTTGCCAGATACCAGGTGACCCGCCCGGGCCGCCCTCCCTGTATGCAATGGCACGAGCGTGGTATGCACTTGAGCAACAGAGAGCCTCGGGCGTTCTTGCCAGGGATGCCGAGGAACGATTCAGCGAGTCGGTAGACAGGTTCCTGAGAGACTCAAGCCTTCCAAACGATAGTTACATCCGGGCATACAATCTTGGGCTCGCCATGCACCTGACCGGATCTTCGGCAGTTGCTTCTCGGGCTTTGGGCGAAATCGGGCAGGCATCGCCCGAGTTCCTTCCTAGCCTACCGCGGGCGGAAGCACGAGCTTGGGCGGCACGCCACCGAATCTCTGCGGACGAGGTACGGAAGGCAATTCTGAGTAGGTACCTGCTCGGAGTCATCCAATTCGACCGGAATGGCGGGGAGTTGGATGCCATCACAAACTTCCGACTCGGGATCAGTGGCTTCAATTACCTGATCCCCTCGGACCTGGACATTGGCCCTGCAGCGGGCATTGAGCTGTTTTCCCAGGACGACTGGAGTTGCGGCACGGGTATGTCGGAGTCACAGCACCTGACATCCATCGACGTTTATCAAGGGCTGGTGGCCGCCTACCTTCTGTCCCCTGAAGAATTGGCGAGAGCTTGGACCAATCGATCCTCGGAGTTCGCTCGTCCGGACGGATCGATGGATTCCTCGGATCTCCTAGCCCCCTTTGTCCGCCTAGGCCAGAGAGGAGGACCGAGATCCAGTTCGGGTCCGATCCCTGAGAATGTCCTTTGGGCTGCCTCCAATCTTCAGCGCCTCCGGGGACTGAACGCCTCTTCCGAGATACCCCGACTTGAACCGCTCGCCCTGGTCCTCGGGTTGGTGACACTCGCTCACTCCGATTGGATGGGCGCCTATCTGAGTGAGGCGCAAGGGGACCCTTGTTCCTTTGCCACTCGACTTCTGGAAGAGGTGGAATGGCGTCGCCACTTCGGCATCTTCGGGGTCCCATATGGTACATCGAAGGGTCGTCTGGCCACATTGGTTTCCTACCTCGACGGAGCCTACCAAGCGACTTGTAATCTCGGATCCGCACTGTCCCAGGACGAACAGTCCCTGGCGCTTCAGCTTTCCAGAATGTACGCCTTCGACCCTTACCCCGGCGTTCTGGAGACTCGTCGACTCCAACTCCTGACCACGACGGGTGGCGGATCGGTCGCCGAAGCGATCTGGGATTCGATTTCACTGGAGGAACGCCTGATTCGGAGGCAGGAGCCTCTGGTCCATCTGGGCTCCCCATCTGCCGGACTTCATGCCGGAAGCCTTGCGTCAAATTGGCGGTCCTCGGTCTTTCGGGATCTTGCACTCTCAACGGCCCGGTTCATCGGAGATGAACGGGGCCCCGGGTTCGATGACCGAGAAGTAGTACTTGCCCTATTCGACGCAGCACACATAGCCGGACTCAGGCCGAGCGACCTCTTTCAGGGGCAGGGCGTGGATTTTTCACTTTCCGACATGGGCGCTGGTGCACGAAGCCACATCAACCTCAAGTACCACTACAGTAATGCACCACTTGTCGGACGATTCCTGATGCTCCTGGTGTTTGTGCTGTCTCTATCGCTTGCCTGCTTTCTGCTACTAATCAAATGGCGATACAGCCTATTGGCCGGAACCATGTATGCCCGGGAAAAAACATATAGAATCAAGCCCGTTCCCGTAACGCAGACGATCAATGAACAATGGCTTGAGGCACCGGGTCCCCGTGGATGAGATCGACCCATGATCCTACTCCTGTTCCTCACGGCAATCAACGTGATGTCGACCTGGGCGATATTCAGGTATCATGGAAGATGCGACCCTTGGCACACGGGTGCACTGGCATCCGCGGCTATTCTTGTGGGACTTTCGGCGTTCCTATGGGCGAACAGTGACAAGATTGACCGTTACAGAATCACCCTAGCCGGCTACCGCTTCAGCTTGATTGAGGCGGATGGAAGCCTGCGAACGGACCCGATCACGCTGGGGGGGCCACGGGACGCGGTGGACGTCTTCATTCCCGGTACGGGACAGGACATCGTTGCCACACTTCGAGCGGAGGGGGAGGGGACGGCCGACCACCTCGTTCTCGAAGCGCCGAAGGGCGCATCCGGACTCATCCGGGTGGGTCGGGACACAGAGTTTCTCGGGTCTGAATCGCTCCTGCCGGGGATGGAGATCGTGGTGATCGGTTTTGGTTCGGAGATCCGATTGATTCCGAGAACCAGTGGACCACGATCCTCCTGGCACACCATTCAGATCATGCAAGACGGTCAATTCTTGGGTGAGGTTGACCTTCCTCCCCCGGCGCTACGCCGGCTGGCTAGGCTCCGAGACTGGCTGAGGCCAGGGGTCAGTCGATCACCCGTTGTTCGCACCTATCCGCTGGCGGACGTACTCGCTGAAGGGCTCGGAGACGATGGCCTCGCTTTCGGGGGCCTCCGGAGCTTGCTGTATTACTCTCAGCGGGATCTACGGATCGCGCAACTTGACGAAGAAGTCGAGATTGCCGGCCTGACAGAAGTCACTCCGATCAGAGAATTCCCGTTTTCCTCGACTATCAATACCCTCGTTGTCCGTCTTCCCCTGAGAGACTATCTGGAACCGACGCTGAACCCACCGGAGAGACGGGGGGTGAGGGCTCTCCGGAGCCTCCGAATCGAACGACGGGGTGAGTCCGCGGATATTCTCTTTTCCACAAACGATGAGTCATATGCACTGACCAGGTCTGAACTGGATGCATTGAGTCCAACCGGCCCGAGAAGTCCGACATATCAACTCCGTCTGAGCCCGACTCGTAGCGGGGGCGAACGGAGAGCGCTTCCGTTTGTGTTACCGGCAGATCGATTCGCGCCCGGCTCCGCAGCGATCCTGCGACTCCCTCGAGACCCAACAACCTCGTCTTTTGTCGTTATTACACCCTCCGGTGAAGCAACCGAGAAGTTGGGCACCATCATCCCACTCGGTGAAGCAGACGAGGCTAGTCTGCTCGTACGTGTCGACCGCATTGCCCTCACCCCACTCTTCTGGGTCCAGCTCCTCGTCTTGACCGTGCTTACGGGCTCGACCTTCTACGGGATGCGAGGCAGGCTCCCATTGTTGACGGCAAGATACATCTCAGCTGGTGCCATTCTTATCGTCGCCCTAATGACCTTTCGCGGCCTCCTGAGTCTCTCTGCCGCACTCAAGCCACCGTTCTTCGAGGACGCTTGGCCGCTGAGCCTCTGGCTCATTGCCGCTGCACCTTGGCTTTTCACCAGGGCGGCGTTCGCCGGACATCAGATCAAGGACTGGTTAGCGGGTGCCCCTCCAAGGCCGTTGATCCTGTTCGATGCCATTCCGCTTCTGGTGATCATCGCCCTGACCTGGCTGATTTTTGAATCCACCGCGACGTCCTTGGCCCTGACCATGGCTCCGGTGACGGTCTTTCTTACGTCAGTGACATGTTCACTCAAGAGCTTTCATCGTCTTCGGGAAGATGTTCGTGAATGGGAGGGGTTCCGGAGACTGGCGAGGAGAGTAGGTGTACCGCTGATCGCGAAAAACAGAGTTCTTCGCTGGGCGATCTTTGTGGGGGGCGGACTGATGCTCTTGAGGGTAGGCTCAGGCCTCTTTGGCGTCCGGGAGGCATTCAGTTTGGGTGGAGTCCGGGTATCGGTCAGCATCCTGTATACTCCGGTTCTCATCGTCGCCTCCGCGGTCGTGGCCCGAGAGGCGATCCGCGACGCTCAAGAAGGGCTGAGCGGGTGGTTTGCCTTTGGCGCGTTTGTCGCGCTTGGGCTCTTGGCAGTCGTAGTCGTCGGCGTTTCCATCGGTGATCTTGGCCTATTGCTTACGGCCCTGCCCGGTCTCTTACTTGTGGCCCTCGTATCTGTGTTGGCCATGGAACGCTCGGGCCTCATTCCCCCTGGAAGGCGGCCTGGTCTGCCATACCGGGCCATTCCCCTCGGGATGGTATTCTTCCTGGCTCTCCAGGCCAATCCCTGGCCGGTAGCCGTAGTTCTCGGCGTTCCGTCAGATGTCGAGGACCTGTCCGGGGCCTGGACCCGGGATGAGTTACTTATTCTCGACCGCCTGAGCGCCGATGCTCTGCAATCCATCGGCCAGACCAGGTCGGAGGCGGTCGCGGTCCAGCGTGCCACTATGGAGGCCTACACAAGGAGTGGCCTCACCGGTGCCGGGTTCCTTCAGGGGGGGGTCTCCCCTGAAATCCGGGTGACGGCCGTTCACGAACATACTGCGAGTGTGTACGTGGCTGGTGAATGGGGTGCTTTGGGCGCGATTTTCCTATCCCTTCTCTTCATTTTGTGCTTTGGAGGTATTGCCCATCTGGGCCTCCGCGAGGAGGGTCAATGGAGACTAGCTCCATCTGCCATTTCCGTTTGGTTGGCTGGCCTTCTTGCGTTTCTCTTCTGGGTGAGGCTCGCTCCAGGCCCGATCGGTTGGCTCGTCCTCGGGACTGTAAGCATCCTCTATCTATCTGCGGTCCGACTCACAAGGCCAACGCCCACGGTCACTCCGTGGCAGCCGGGAACAGGCCTGAGATCTCCCGGTTCATTCTCTTCCCCCCTGACCCGTCTTGACCTTGGGTTATGGATTGCAGTCTCCGCTGTGAGTTATTTCGTTGCCAACAATTTCTTCATGTTACTTGCAAATTATGGCCTTACCTTGTTTACGGGAAAGAATATATATTTCCTTGGACTTGATTCCGTTTCTGATCTGGCAGAAGCCGTAATAATTTTGCTGCTCATTGGTGGTGGCGTCGGCTTCGCAGCAGCCAGCGATCGTGAGCTAACAAAGGATTGATGGAATATGACTGTCATCCGTCATATCATCGTGTTCTCGGCGCTATTGACGCTAGCCTCGCTGCTGATCACCGCGAAGCAGCCCGCACCAGCGTCCGTCTGGACACCGGAGGCCTACGTAAGCCTCGCCGACTCCCTGATCCGCTCTGGTGTCTTGCAACTCCAATGCTCGGAGTTAGATGGAGTCGGGCGGGATTCGATCGAAGTCAGGATCATGCCGGGTTCTGCCGAGGAAAGCTTTTACGTGGCCAGTTACCTGAGATCTGATGTACGTGTCTTCAACTCTGACCCGGGCGCTAGTGTCTCCCCCTTCCTCGTGGATGGCTGCCAGCTTGTGGGACTGAACCCCTATTACCACCGAATCAGCTTGCCCAATGCCCGTCCGCTCTTCTGGCAGGGCGACGTGTCGGCCACCACATCCTCCCGGGCCGTCGCACTGCTTGGTCCAGCAGGTACGGAGGCCATCATCGAACACCCCGAAGGACTCTGGTCGCCCCGGCATTCGGCACAGCTAGACCTCGCTCAGCCTTCGCCCATTTCGGGCACTGACCTATTCTTCGTTGCGTCGGGCTCGTCTGGATATTTTGCGGGAGCCGCCCACACCGGTGCTTCCGTGGTATTCCAGGATCGTCGGCGAGCCGCGAGTGTCCCCCCCATTCGGGTGAATGGGCATATTACGCCGATGGGTCGCGAGCTCCGAGTGGAAGACGGCGACTGGATACGGTTCAATCTTCCGGATGGAGGGGCTACCACGTTCCTTGTCGATGAAGACTCACGCCGGGGCCTTCTTTCCATCGTACAAGTTGCGGGCGCGAACGCCAATCGAGTCCGGGTCAATCGGAGCTTCACCTCCGTCGTGGATCCTTTGGTCCAGGCCATGAACACACTGGCCTGGGAGTCCGGTCAGAGCGGTCTCTCGACTCGACGTTTGGATCGGATTGAGCAGATGGACGTCACACTCTCCCTCGACCTACAACTCGGAGAAGCCCTGGACAGGGCTCTTCTTCCTCTCTGTGCCGACGGCCTTGGGGGAAGCCCTGACCGGCCTCAGGCCGTTGCCCTGACTGTGCTCGATGCCTTCACGGGTGAAGTGCGCGCCATGCCAAGTTGTCCCTCGGAGGCGGAACTGAACGCCAGCTTCCCGCACCTGTCAGAACAGAGGAAGCAGCAGTTTCTCCGGAACCAGAACCTGGTTGCACACCCAATAGGCTCGGCTGGGAAACCCTTTTGGGCTGCCGCAGTCGCAACGGCATTTCCAGGATTCCTGGACATGCAACTGGAGCCGTTGCTTGCATCGCGAGCCGACTCACTGCTCGGATGTGCGCTACCGGTAGGTTATGAGAACTCGGTCAGGACCGGTGACTGGGTTGGATTTGAAACATTCATGGAGAGGTCCTGCAATCGATATATGGTCACAATGGCCACGGCTGCCATGGCTATCGACGGCCCCGCCGTAAGCCTCCACCGATGTGACGACCCCGCTCCGGCTTCTCCGGATGCCATGCGGCTCTGTCTACCTTCCGCTCCACCCGGGAGTCCAGGGACCCGTTTACGATTCTGCGGTTCGAGCATGAGTGTTGCCATTTCCGGCGACCTGGATGGCTTCAGTACATCGGACTGTAATCAACTCGAGGCCGTTGAGCAGGCTTTCCTTCCGTTACCCTCCCTCACCCGACTCACGAACGTGTTGACCCGACGCGAGCCGCCGCTGGAAAGGGTGGGAAGTCGTGACGCATTGAGTGAACAGTACCGTTCGGCGCGCTTCAGACTGGACGTTTGGAGGGACATCTTTTCCGCAGCTGACGCTGAAGGAGTCGACTCGGGCACAATTCGGGTGCGATATCCCTTCGCCTCGGTGTCTCCCTATGCGACGAACCTTCAGTTGAACACAGTGCGAGATCTTCGAGCAAACTGGATAGGGCTTCTGCTCGGGGGAGAGAACAGCAACTGGAGCAACGTCCAATTGGCCGAAAGCACAGCCCGGCTCCTGACAGGACGAGCCGTCGAGGCGCGCTTTACCTCATCCGTCCATCGGCCAGGTTTCGATCGATCGGTGCAGGGGGTAGCCCCGCTCCTGGCCCACGACATCCTCCATCCTGGTGTTCGCCGCCGCGTCCTCCACTCGATGGAGACCGTCGTGACCTCCGGAACCGGCCGAGGCCTGTCCCCCTCAGTGAGGCAATTGGAGAGGGCGTTGACCGCGAGGTTCCCGGAGGAGGACTTCGACGTCTATGTCCACGCCAAGACGGGGACCCCATTCGTGTCGAAGCGAATCCCGGTCCAGGATGTCCGGATTTTCCAGCGCCTGATTCAGGAACGAAACCTCCGCTGGGATCGGCTTGCGGCCCGGTTTGATCTCCCCGAACCTGACACTCCGACCTATTTCAATGAACTTTCACAATCACGACAGGAATACGTCCGCTCCGTACTCGCAGATATCGAAACGGATCCCGACTCCTATACCTGGTCGGGGACCGGTCCACAACCCAGCCACCCAATCTTTATTGACCAGGCCGGCAACATCCGGATCGTCGCTTCCTCGGCGGAGGTAACGAGACGGGCGGCGGTCTTGCTTGTTGGCATCGTGGTCGTTCCCCGCCGATCTGGAAGACAAGCATCCCGAGCGTCCCAGGACTGGGTCTCGGCCTGCAACACCGACCCCGCACTCCGGAATCGTATCCTCGAGGTTCCGCCGGCAGAGCAGCTTGACCCGACCGAATCCGTAGCATTGACCATGGCCATTCATATCGACGATCTGCCCAACGACGAAGGTGTGACCTCTCGACGAGCGGTGATCCTTCTGAACCAACTGTTCCCTCACATCACGGATCATATCCTCGACCAGGTGGATCAGAGGAATCGTGTCGGCGTGGTTGCGCGTCGTCGGTGATACCCTTGGTTCTGGACGGCGACTATGCCTTTGTTTCACCTGGAATACACTACCTATTGGTTCATCAAAACCCAGCTTGATGATTCCAAATACACATCTCTCAAATGAAGGAGAAACTACCTCACACTCCGGCTTGGATACGTCCTGTACAGACTGAACGAAGCCGGTGGCTTCGCTCGTCACGCCGACAGCCCACAGAATGAACGGATGCAGGAGGAAATCAATATGACTAATCATTTTTTTGTCAGCAGGTCATCTACGCCCCGTTCGGAAGAAGATTGGAAAGAATTTTTTCATTTCAACATGTGGAGGGTACGCCTGTGGCCTCTCAAGGAGGTCAAGGAGCAGGATAGACTTCTGTGGTACGATACAAAGATGAAACGTCTTACTTGGGAAACCGAGATCGTTCTGATCGATGGGTTTGATTACAAGACGGTCGAGTCAGCGGTCCGAAGATTGAGAAAGCATTTCGGAGACACCGATCTCGATCAGCCTTACATTAGAGGTCGACCTGAGCCGGGATATTGCTTGGCGTACCGATCCGATCCTGTTCGTCGATTGGACCTACCTGCTCCCGAGGGATTCAAGATGCCAATGCTAGGTTGGCTGAGGGCAGACGATACGTGGAGAAACACCTGGGCGAAGCAGATCTGAGACAGCCTGAGATGTCCGGAGGGGCTCGGCAGCCCGTTGAAATACCCTCCGTGCGGGATCTGTTCGAGCCCTAGGAACCGCCCCGGGATTGTCGGAGGCTCCAAGGCTTGAAAGGTTGGGGTCATGACAACGTCGAATAGGTATTCCCATGTGGCACGGTGGGCTTTAGTTCGTCTGAGTTGACGCCACAGTGGGCTTCGCTCGCGGCGCAAATCTCGAATCCGGAGGAGCTCTCCTGATGCTTTGGTTTGAGGAACTGGTGGGTTTCGAAGAAGAATCACCTGATCAGGTGCGTGGCCAACTCCGGGTGGATGGCAAGCGATTGGTTTCGGCTTCCAACGGACGGTCAATGATTTGGGGTGACTTTGAGTTCCCCTCCCTGGCCGAGCTGCGCAAGCGGGTTGCTGGAGGACCCGCAGACGAGGAATCGAACCAAGGTGGCAGCGGGGAAGGGGGAGTCACTCTACGCGAGGTCATCGGCGACGTCCAGCATCTGCACACTGCCCCCGAGAATGCCGGAGCTCTCTTCCAGGCCGCTTCCCAGTTCAACGCTCTTGAGATGGTCGGTCCCGATGTCACGCCGGAACGTGGTGTTGGAATCTATGCCTTCGACCCTACCCAGGGGCCAGCCTGTGCGATCGCCGCAGGTGCCGGCACCATTTGGCGAAACTACTTGATTCCCTTGGAGGGACAGGTCGGGCAGACGGAGGCAACGCAGTTGGACGGGCTCGCTGACCTGGGCAAAGCGCTCGGGAATGAGGGCGGGGCACTTTGGCAGATGCAAAACGGCTACGCTCTGGCCTCGGAGGATGGCCTCGTTCACATCGCAAAGCACCTCAACACAGCGAGCGAGTCTGAACGAGAGCGCCTTCGCGGCCTCCTCCGGGTCGCGGTCCAATGGGATACCGAGGTGACCCTGCAGAATGCGGGACACTTGGTGACACAGGTTTATGCCTCAGCCCTCCCGGTCGCTTACTCCCGTCACGGGAACACCCTCTGGGAACCGTTCGCGCGACTGGTCCTTGAAGCGGCGTACGAAGCCACGCTGGCAGTTGGGGTCCTGAATGGGCAACGGACCGGAAATGGGCGCGTCTTCTTGACCCAGCTCGGTGGGGGCGCCTTCGGGAACGTCCCGTCTTGGATTGATGATGCCTTGGACCGGGCTGTGGACATCGCACGTGGATGGAACCTTCCGAAGGGCTTCCTCGATGTGGTGCTGGTGCGCTACGGGTAGTCGGTTCCGCGGTCCTGCTCCATGATCCAGGACGCCTGCTCCTGCGTCTCAATGGCCCCCTGGCGAACCCTGCGAATTTCAGCGATGGCGTCCTCTGCGCCCCAGCCTCGCTCCACGAGTAGCAGTGCGGCAACAGTACCCGCGCGTCCCCGTCCGCCTCGGCAGTGAATCAGGACGTGTCTACCGTCGTCCAGAAGACTGTGGAGACGGGTCGAAACCCGAGGCCAATGCCTCATGGCCTCAGAGCCCGGCACACGTACGTCCGGGATAGGAAAATGATGCCATTCGAGTCCGCGAGCCTGCGCCCTCTGACCAAGGTTCGGAACACCCAGAATCTCAAATTCATGATCTTCCAGCAGCGTGACCATTGTTGCTGCCCCCCATGCCATGATCTGGTCCAGGTCGGCGTTCAAGTCTCGGTCCCAAGGAAGCCCGAAGACACTTGGACCCGTCTTTCCAGGGCAGAAGGTCAGTCCGAGGCGGCCGTTTCCAACGGAGAGGTCATCAATCCTGAGGGGGTGCGATTCGCTGGTTCGGACCATAGGTCAAATGGCTGGTCTGGGGGTGAATGCCGGTTCACGGGGTCCGAACGGCGGCACCAACTGTCCAGTGACACCCAAATTTACGCAGTTGGGGGACACCCACCTATGAAAGCCCCGTCCTCGCAGGCACATAGCTCCCCTAGGCCGGCACCGGAAGGGTGTCCGTTGCCGGCGGTTGGCCCTGCGGACGGAGGGCCGGGGGG
>SLIA01000186.1 GCA_007135935.1 Wenzhouxiangella sp. | reverse complement strand
TGCTCTACGTGCCCTGGCATGCCCGCCATGACGGCTACATCACCGAGCTCAACGTGCGCCACGGCATGTACGTCACGCCCGGCATGGAGATCATCGCCATGGCAGACCCCGCCTCGGTCTGGCTGATTGCCGAGGTGTTTACCGGCCAGGTCGAATGGCTGAACGAAGGCCAGCGCGTCGACCTCAGCCTCAAGACCGATCCCGGCGAGACGCTGAGCGGCCAGGTCGATTTCATCTATCCCGAACTCGACCCGACAACGCGTACCGCCAGGGTGCGCGTGGCGCTGGACAATCCGGAAGGCAAGCTTCGCCCCGGCGACTGGGCCACCGTCGACATCTTCGCCGGCCCGCGCGACCACATTAACTACGTGCCCACCGAAGCGATCATCCGCACCGGCCAGTCCGAACGCGTCGTGCTGCGCGACGACGAACAGCATTTTTCCATTCGCGAAGTCCATGCCGGAATGGAAAACGGCGAGTTCACCGAAATCCGCCACGGCCTGGAAGCTGGCGAGGAAGTCGTGGTTTCGGGCCAGTTCCTGATCGATTCGGAAGCCAATATCCGCGCCGGCCACGACCGCATGGGAGGTGGACATGATCATTGAGGAAAGGATCAAGGCTCAAGGCGCAAGGCTCAAGGAACAACGGGGTTTCCTGATCGCTTCCATGCGCCGAATGCTGACACTGATTTCCTTGCACCTTGTATCTTGCGCCTTGTGCCTGGCGGCCGGAGGCCGCCATGATTGACTCCATCATCCGCTGGTCCATCGTCAATCGGCTGCTGGTGCTGGTACTGGCCATCTCTGCCGGGGCGGCGGGGTTGTACGCGGTCAACAACACGCCGGTCGATGCCATTCCCGACCTCACCGATACCCAGGTCATCGTGCGGGCCTCTTTCCCCGGTCAGGCGCCGCAGGTGATCGAGGATCAAGTCACCTATCCGCTGACCACGGCCCTGATGGCCGTGCCCGGCGCCCATACCGTGCGCGGCTTCTCCATGTTCGGGGATTCGTTCGTCTACGTCCTGTTCGACGACGACACCGACCCGTACTGGGCGCGCTCGCGGGTGCTGGAATACTTAAGCCAGGTCGAGGGCCGCCTGCCGGCCGAAGTGAGCGCCGAACTGGGCCCGGATGCCACCGGCGTGGGCTGGGTCTACAAGTACAACCTCGTCGACCGCAGCGGCAATCACGATCTCGGCGAGCTCCGCGCCTTGCAGGACTGGTTCCTCAAGTACGAACTGCAATCGGTGGCGGGCGTGTCGGAAGTTGCCACCATGGGCGGCATGGTGCGCCAGTTCCAGGTGGCACTGGATCCCAACGCCCTGCGCGCCTATGACCTCACCTTGAGCGAGCTCAGGACGGCCGTCGAGCGCGGCAGCGGCGAGGCCGGCGGTTCGCTGCTGGAGCTGGCCGAGGCCGAATACATGGTGCGCGCCACCGGCTATATCCAGACACTGGATGACCTGAAATCCATTCCGGTCGGTCGCGAGGACAACGGCCCCCCTGTACTGCTCAGGCATGTCGCCGATATCCGCCGCGGCCCGGCGCCCCGTCGCGGCATCGTCGACATGGATGGCGAAGGCGAAGTCATCGGCGGCATCGTGGTCATGCGCCACGACGAGAACGCGCGCGAGGTCATCAATGCGGTCAAGCAGCGTCTCGAGGAACTCAAGCCAGGCCTGCCCGAAGGCGTGGAGATCGTCGAGGCCTACGACCGCTCGGCCCTGATCGACCGCTCCATCCGCACATTGTGGGAAAAGCTGGCGCTGGAGTTCGCCATCGTGGTGCTGGTCATCGGCTTGTTTCTCTGGCACCTGAAGTCGTCGCTGGTGCTGCTGATCAGCCTGCCCATGGGCGTGCTGATCGCCTATACCGTGATGTACCTGCAGGGCATCAACGCCAACATCATGTCGCTGGGCGGCATCATCATCTCCATCGGGGTGATGGTCGATGCCGCCATCGTGCTGATCGAGAACGTGCACCGACACTTCGAGCGCGACCCACCGCGCACCACCGAGGAGCGCTGGAACAAGGTCATGGAAGCGACGCTGGAAGTGGGTCGACCGATCTTCTTCTCGCTGCTGATCGTGGCGCTGTCCTTCCTGCCGGTGTTTGCACTCGAGGCCCAGGAGGGCCGACTGTTCTCGCCGCTGGCGTTTACCAAGACCTATGCGATGGCCGCGGCGGCCGGGCTGGCGGTGACGCTGGTGCCGGTGTTGATGGGCTACTTTGTGAACCCGGGTAGAGGGGGAGAGGGAAGAGGTAAGAGGGGGAGCCCGTTTGCGCGCTGGCTTGAAGCCGGATATCGGCCGCTGGCGCGGTTTTCCGGTAATCATCCGTGGATTGTTTCGGCGCTGGCGTTGGTGCTGGTGGTGTCCATGCTGTTTCCGTTTTCACGGCTGGGCACGGAGTTCATGCCCGAGCTCGACGAGGGTGATCTGATGTACATGCCCACCACCCTGCCCGGCCTGTCGCCGGACAAGGCGCGTGAGCTGCTGCAGCAGACCAACGCCATCATCGCGCAACTGCCCGAGGTCGAACGCGTCACCGGCAAGGTGGGACGGGCCGAGACGGCCACCGATCCGGCGCCGCTGACGATGATCGAGACCTTCATCACCTTGAAGCCGCGCGATCAGTGGCGGCCGGGCAAGACCACCGACGACCTGAAGGCCGAGCTCGACGCCATGGTCCAGTTTCCGGGCCTGACCAACGCCTGGGTGTTTCCCATCCAGACCCGCATCGACATGCTGCAGACCGGCATCCGCACCGATATCGGCATCGAGATCACCGGGCCGGAGCTGGGCACCATTCAGGAGATTGCCGAGGAAGTCGAGGCGCTGGTCGCCGACCTGCCGGGCACCACCAGTTCGTTCGCCGACCGGCCCGCTTCCGGGCGCTATATCAACATCACGCCCGATCGAGTCGCCGCCGCCCGCCACGGCATGAACATTGCCGATGTACAGGACATCGTGCGCTTCGGCATCGGCGGCATGAACGTCATCGAAACCGTCGACGGGCTGGAACGTTATCCGGTCAACCTGCGCTTTCATGCCGACTGGCGCGACTCGCCCGACAAGTTGCGCGAACTGCCCATCGTCACACCGTCAGGCACACATATCGCGCTGGGCGAGATCGCCACGGTGGAGATTGACGACGGGCCCGCCATGATCCGCTCGGAGAACACCCGCCCGGCCAGTTTCGTGTTCGTCGACATCGCCGGCCGCGATCTGGGCGGCTGGGTAAGCGAGGCCCGACAGGCCATCGCCGAACAGGTGGAGCTGCCGGCCGGCTACTCGATCGGCTTCGCTGGCCAGTACGAGTACCTGGAGCGTGCACGCGAGCGCTTGTCGGTGCTGATCCCGCTGGTGGTGGCGATCATCGTCGTGTTGCTGATGATGGTCTTCCGCACCTTCTTCGAAGTCGCGCTGGTCCTCATCACCATTCCCTTGTCGCTGGCCGGCGGCTTCTGGCTGATGTGGCTGCTCGACTTCCAGATGTCGGTCGGCGTGGCCGTCGGCTTCATCGCCCTGGGCGGACTGGCCGCGGAAACCGGCGTGATCATGCTGGTGTATCTCAATAACGCTCTACAACGATTCCGCGAGGAGATCGGCGAGCGTGAGTTCACCCGCGCCGACCTGCGCGATGCCATCGTCGAAGGCGCCTGCCAGCGCGTGCGTCCCATCACCATGACCGAAACCACGGTCTTTCTCGGGCTGCTGCCGGTGATGTTTTCCACCGGCACGGGTGCGGAGGTGATGCAACGCATCGCCGCCCCCATGGTCGGCGGTGTATTCACCGTCTGGCTGGTCGCCCTGCTGGTCATGCCGGCGCTTTACTACCTGTGGCACCGCCGCGGCCTGCCGCGCGCCACGGATAGCGATTCGGAATAAAAGCATTCACCACGGAGACACGGAGGTCACAGAGAAGGGCAAAAGATTCTTGGTTAAAAGGCTTTTCGATCTTCTTGTCTTTATCTCTGTGACCTCTGTGCCTCTGTGGTGATCAATCAAACAGGAGAAACATCATGAGTTTTATCAAGCACGCCACGATCACCTTGCTGATTCTTTTTGTCATTGCCTGCCTGGCGTACTGGACCATCGCGCTTTCAGGTCGTATGGACGTATCGGCCGATGGCACGCACTGGCCCATCACCGATCGGGTTCTGAAAACGGTGCGCGTCAACTCGGTGGCTCGCCATGCAGGTGACATCAGTCCGGACCTGCCGGATCTGGCCGACACCGACCTGCTCCACGAGGCCGTGGTCGGGTTCGAGGACATGTGCGCGGCCTGCCACACCCCGCCCGGTGGTTCACCTACGGCCATGGCCCAGGGACTCAACCCGCCGGCCACCGACCTGGCCGAAGCCGCCCGTGAGCGCTCGCCAGCCGAACTGTTCTGGGTCACCAAGCATGGCATCCGCATGACCGGCATGCCGGCGTGGGGCCCGACCCATGCCGACGAAGAACTGACGCCTGTCGTCGCCCTGATCACCCGCTTCCCGGATTTCGCCGAGGACGACTACGAAAACCTGCTCACCGCGGCCCGCGAAGCCGGCGTCGAGCATCATCACCACCATCACGACGACGAACATGGCCACGAACATGACCAGGATCACGGGCATGAACATCATCATGACGATGATGAAGAGCATGAGCATCACCACGATCATGACCATGATCATGCGCATGACGAGGAAGAAGACAACGACGAGCATGACCACCATGACCATTGAGGTGCCATGCACCGTAAAGCTCTCACCACAGAGACACGGAGGACACAGAGGTAACGGCAAGATTTAAAAAGCTTTTAACCACGAAGAACACGAAGGTCACGAAGAATTCAAAGGAACTGAAAATATGAATTCTTCCAGCGGCTAGTGGACCAAAGTGCCGACAATCCTGGCTTTTTTCTTGAAAACTTCGTGATCTTCGTGCTCTTCGTGGTTCAATCTTTATCTCTTGTCTTTCTCTGTGCTCTCCGTGTCTCCGTGGTAAATCACAACCCAGGAGAATTGAAGATGAAATCGATTACGAAACTGCTGCTGGCAACCGGATTTGCCGTACTGATCGCAGCCTGCTCGCCTTCCTCCGACGATGCCCAGGCACCCGAACCACAAGCCGAGAACGCCGAGTCGAACGCGCTCAATGGCCAGGTGGATTCCATCGATGAAACCATGGTGGTCTACATGACCCCCTGGTGTGGCTGCTGCAAGGTCTGGGCCGACCAGTCCGAAAAAGCCGGCTTCGAGGTGGAGATCCGCGAGGTCGAGGCGCTGCACCCGGTCAAGGAAGAACTGGGCGTGCCGACGGCCATGGGCTCTTGCCACACCGCGAAGATTGCCGACTATTTCGTCGAGGGCCACGTGCCGTTCGATGACATCAAGCGCTTGCTGGACGAACGACCGGACGCACGCGGCCTGACCGTTCCCGGCATGCCGATCGGCTCACCGGGTATGGAACAGGGTGACTACCGTCAGGCCTACAACGTCTACCTGGTTCGCCACGATGGGGAGACGGAGGTCTACAACCACTATCCCGAAATCCGGCCATGAACGAAGACGTAACCAAAACCGGCCCTTACCGCCTGGTTGTTCCGGGCATGGGATCGGATCACTGTGCGGGTATCGTGCGTTCGTCCATCGAGCGCCTGGAGGGCATCGAGTCCATTCGCACCAACATCTCCAATCACCGCGTGCAGGTGAAGGTGGGCGATAACGGACCCGAGCTCGAAAGCATCCGCAAGGCAGTCGAGAACGCCGGCTACGAGGTCGACGAGGCCATCGACGAGTCACGCGACAAGGGCCGCGACAGCGTCGAAATGGAAGAAGCCTATCTCAAGCGTGCCTGGAGACGCTTTGTCATTGCCGCCATACCGACCACCCTGATCATGATCCTGATGATGCCGCACATGTTCTGGCAGCCCATTCCCGGCTACCTGGCCATCATCGCGATCCTGGCCTTCCCCGTGGTGTTTCTCTTCGGTGGCTGGGCCACCCATGTCTCGTCTTGGAAGGCGATCAAGAACCGCACGGCCAACATGGACGTGCTCATATCCATGGGGTCGCTGCCGCCCTACCTCATCGGGCTGGCCGGCTTCATCTGGCCGATGACGTCATTCATGGAAATGGCCGCCACCATCATGACCT
>SLIA01000258.1 GCA_007135935.1 Wenzhouxiangella sp. | reverse complement strand
CTTTTGCCGCGGCGCGGGCGTGGAGTTCGACGAAATCGTGCATGCGCTCGCCGATCATGCCGCCGGAGTCGTCGGCACGTGGATAGATGCGCAACAGCCGCTTGACGACATACTCGGTGAGTTCGAAGCATATTTCGGGGTCGCTTTCCAGCAGCGACTCCAGAATGTCCAGCGGCGCATGGAGTTGCAGGGCATAGTCCTGACTGCGGCGCCAGTCAAGGAATCCGCCCGTTCTGAGCAGCGCCGAAAGCGACTTCTTCAACGCCTTCGGGTCGCTGGAGAGCTTGAGTCGCAGCTGCTTTTCCAAGCTCGCATCGTACAGGGCAGCCTGATGCAGCCATTCGGCCAGGCGTTCGCGCGGCTGCTTCAGAAGTGCGGCGTGCAGATCCTCCCCGGATTTCGCCGGGTCATCGTCGCTTTCAGTCTGAATCCAGCTCAGGGCGGCGGCCACCAGGTGCTTGCAGAAGCTGCCGTCGGCGGCGGCCGGGCAGGAGCAGGTGAACTGAAGATCATCGTCTTGCTGTCGCAGCCATAGCCGGTAGCGGCTGGTGCCCTGGGCGGTGGCCTCGAATCCGGTCGCCTCTTGCGTCGAGATGCTCACGCGCCCCTGCGCATAGTAGGATTCGCCCCGGCTGAATGCGGCATCACCGGCCAGGTCTTTTATCTGTCCAAGGTCCATCATTTGCTTCTTTCAAGCACCTGATTGAAGGCAACGGCCAGCGGCAGGCTGGCCAGGCCGGATACGTCGCGATGGTAGAGCGTGCGAAATCTTGATTTCGCGCAGACGTAACCCCCTCTCGGGCGCGCGATTGCAATCCTGGATGACGGCTCGCATGCGTATCAGTGGACACTCTGCGGGCCACCGGGTCGGCCGCAGCATTTCTTGTATTTCATGCCGCTGCCGCAGGGGCATGGCTGATTGCGGCCGACCTTTTCAGAGCGAACCGGCTGTTGGGGGGGTGGCGCGGACAGGGTCCGGCGATACTCCAGGCCAACCGTGGCATATTCCAACGCGGCCTGGTCGATGAGCGCGTGAAACTTGGTGGCCTGTTCTTCCAGGGTGGGGGCGCTGCCCGCCGAATTTCGGGCAAACTCCTCGACCACCAGCTCGGCCATGGCCCGGCTGGTGAAGAACGTAAACAGGATCAGTGCCATGGCTTGCGAACGGTCGTCATCGCTGTCGGTTTCCAGCACTTCGTCCCAGCTTTGCTGCAGCCAGTCGTGACCTGCGGTGACACCGCGGCACCAGCGCGAAAAGCTGTTGTCCGCTTCCAGAATCTGCAATGGCTCCGGGCCGGGTGCGCAATCGGCCGGAATGGCCGGCTGATCTTCCTGAATGCATTCGGAAATCCAGTTCATCAGCGCCATGCGCGCTTCGGTGACTGCTTGCGCCTCGTCGAGATCAGCAAACACCGCCTCGCCCTGAACCATCTCGGTCCACTCCGATGGCATGACCAGATCCGGGCAGGCCTGGACGGCGAACAGAAAGCCGGCGGTTTCGGGCCAGGACAGGGCCTCTTCGTCGGCATGGCGAACACCGAAATCGACCAGCACCTGCCGGTGCTCGTCGCTGAATTCGGGCACGCGGCCCCCACCTTTCCGGGGCACTTCGTCGTACGGGTCGTCGAGCGCAATCTCTGCCGGACCGATCTGCTCCAACGCTCGGGCAATCGCGTCCGGATCGGGTTTCTGGTGTCCTGAAACCGCCGCACCCAATGCTTCGGCCATGACCTCGCTCATCACCTGGACTGCGGTCATCCGGTCGATGCCGCCGTTTTGCAGACGTTCCAGCGTGGCGCGTGTGACTGGCGGGCTGTTCATGGCCACCTGGTTTTCCACCACGAGAATGGGCACCGCATCGAGCAGGCAGTCCTCTGTTTCGGAACCGGTCAGCTCGGAGATCCAGCACTGGATGGCGTAGAGGCGCTCATCCTCGTCCATCGACAGCCACCGGTCGGGATCAATCTGTTCGGCAGGGTTGTAGTGCATGCGATTCTTCGAGGTGTTTTCTCTATTCTAAGGCTCAGGGCAATCTGGTGCCTGCTTCCCATTCTGAAGGGGTCCAGCTGGCAAGCGCTTGATGCGCACACGAACCCGGACATGGTGTTGCCGGCTGATGCGAGATGAATCGAGGATCGTGACCGTGCTTATGGCACGATGACTATGCGGCCGCATGCCTGCCCTTCTTGCAGGCACCTGATCGCCGCGGGCACTTCTGGCAATGTGAAGGTTCTGGCCACGACCGCTGTCAGCTCCCCGGCTTCGATCATGCCGCGCAGGATGCCCATGGCATCGCGCTTCTCCATGACTTCGAACCAGGAGCTATCGAGGCTTCGGTCGAATCGCGCCCACAGCATCAGACCGAGAAAATGGCGGATGCCGCCCAGCGTTTTGCGACTTTTTGCCCCGTAGTGGTCGTGGCCGATGGTGACAATCAGGCCGTCGGGCTTGAGGATGCGTTTTGCGCTTGAAAGGGAAAGCGTGGAAGCGACGTCGATGATGAGGTCAATGTCTTGTTCCAGTTCGGTGACGTCCTCTTTCGTGTAATCGATGACCTTGTCCGTGCCCAGCGATTGCATGTAGTCGAGTTTGGCGGTGTGGTCCACGCCGATGACATGGGCGCCGTTGGTCCTGGCCATCTGGATGGCAATGTTGCCCACCCCGCCGGCCGCGCCGTTGATGACGATGCGTTGCCCCGGCTTTCTCCAGATGTGCTTTTGCAGGTTGACCAGCGCGATGATGCCGGCGGTGGGTACGGTGGCGGCCTGCTCGAAGCTGATGTTCTCGGGCTTGAGTGCCAGGACGTGTTGCGGCACGCAGACGTATTCGGCATAGGCGCCGCCGTTGATCCATTGAATCCGGTCATGGGTTTCACCGAATACCGCATCGCCGGGGCGAAAGTCGGTCACGTCGTCGCCCACTGCCGTCACCTCTCCGGCCATGTCCAGGCCGGGAATCGGCTGTTTCTGTCTTTTGAGGCCCGCGCCCATCAGTCTTATGACGCGGGGGTAGCCGCTGATCGCATGCCAGACGTCGGGAGTGACCGAAGCAGACGCGCACCCGCACGAGCACTTCGTCCGGGGCGGGTGTCGGAATATCGACTTCTCGTAACCGCAGCACCTGATCCGGTGCGCCGTATCGATTCTGGAGGATGGCTTGCATCGTTTTCATGCGCAGAGCAGGCCTGCCGGAATCACCCCGATGCCATCGGGGCGTCGGTAGGCTTCGGGTCCGGTATTGATCACGATGGCATCGAGCAGGTCATCCCCAATCTGATCCTTCAGCCACAATAGATGCTTGACATCCTGGTCATGCACCGTCCGGCTGAGCTTGACTTCAATGGCGAGGACCCGCCGGTCGGCGCGCTCGATGATAAGGTCGATCTCGCGCTGGCCACCGTGCAGGCGCAGGTGTCTGACATGGGCCTCGTTTGCCTGGGCATAAACACGCAGGCTGAGGGTGACCAGCGATTCGAAAAGCCGCCCCAGCAAGGAGCCGCCCCGGGCCACGCGCGGCCCGCGCTCACTGCCTGCAAGTAGCGCATCGGCATCCAGGCCAAGCAGTCGCGCGGCCAGGGCCGGGTCGGCAAGATGATGTTTTGGGGCCTGCGCAAGCCGATTGAGTTCGTTCTGCGTGGGCAGCCAGGCGGGGACGGGATCGAGAATCCACAGTCTGGTCAGTGCGTCATGCCAGGGCTGCGTCGTGGTTTTCGCCGGTTTGTCGCCCTCGCCACTCGTTGCCGCATCGCGAATGGCCTCGAAGCTGGCCGACGTTGCCGTGGCAGCGGCGTAGGCAATCAGCCAGCGTCGCAGTGCCTCGGGCCTGCGCACGGTCAGGCCCTGCTCTTCGAAGTCTCGCTCGATGATGCGATGCAGGTAGCCATCGAGCTGGGCTCGCAGTGCGCGTCCTGAGTAATCGCGAAGACCAGGGAGGCCGGATTGCACAATTTCGTCGACGTATTCCTTCAATCCGGCCTGACACTGTCCATGCAGTTCAGGCTGCTTTGCGCGCAACAATTCACCCAGGCTGATTGTCTGGCATGCCAGGTTGCGCTCGGCTAGCGCGAGGGGCCGCATTCGTATGGTGACGATGCGGCCTGTGCCAGAGTGGGTGGGCGCTTCGGCCGGGCTGGCCGAGCCGGTCAGCAGAAATGTCGATGCCTTGCAGCCGCCATCAACGGCACGGCGGACGACGTCCCAGGTCGCAGGCACTCGCTGCCATTCGTCGATCAGCACTGGCGGGCCGCCAGACAGAACACGCGAAGGATCAGCTTCAATGATCGCTCGCTGGGCCGGGTCATCCAGTTCGTGAATCGTCTCGGCCCGACGTCGGGCAGTTTCTGTCTTGCCGACGCCCTTCGGGCCTTCCAGCGAGATGGCGGGCAACTGGGGCAGCAACTCGGTGAGCTCCCCGTCGACGATACGCTTGAGGTATTTAGTGCTCACGGATGATTGGTTACCTTGATCCTGTGCGTTGGTATGTGCGTGAGGAATGCATGAACTCGACAGCTCGTACACTACTATTTCGCAAGATCTAACGCTACCATATCGCACGACTGTGCGCTGCCATGTCGCACTATTTGGCTGATCCCCCCGGTTGGTCGGACTCAGCAGGATTGCTCTGGAGGCACGTGCCGGACGGGGTGGTCCCGACCGGCGTGCCGTGGGAGAGAGGGTGATGCGTTACTCGGCAGTCAGAAGAATCTTGCCGTCGCGCTCGCCGCGGCTGGCGGCGCGTAGTGCTTCGCTGACTTCCGAGAGTGGATAGGTGGCCGCGACCGGTGCGCTGAGCTTGCCGGCGGCGATCTTGCCGATCAGGTCGCCGAACAGTTGTTGCTGGTCTGCCGGCGAGGACTGTTCGAACCAGCTCGCCAGCCAGAACCCGGTCAGCTTGATGCCGCGGAAGATGAGATGGGCCGGAGAAAGCTGGCAGGATTCGCCGCTCATCATGCCGTAGTTGGCCACGGTGGCGCCGCCGGTCAGGCAGGCGGCCAGGCGGTCGGTGGCCGCGCCGCCGACCGCGTCGATGGCCAGGCGAATCTTTGCCTGGCCGGTGGCCTCGGCCACCCGTTCGGCCAGGTCCGGGCCGTCGACCAGCACCAGCTCGGCACCAAGTTGTTTGACCGATTCGACCGCGCTCTCGCGGCGAACGACATTGACCGTCTTCAGCCCTCGTTCGGCGGCCAGTTGCACCAGGTAGCCGCCCACGGCCGAGTTGGCGGCGTTCTGGATGACCCAGTCGCCTGGTGCCAGGTCCACTACTTCGCTGAGCAGCAAGGCGGCGGTCGGTGGATTGATGGTGAGCATGGCCAGCTGCAATGGATCGGCCTGCCCCGGCAGCGCAATCAGATCCTTCGCCGGCAGTACCAGGTGCGAGCGCCAGGTGCCGCAACCGATCGGCAGCAACACGGTCTGGCCCACTTCCAGTTCATTGACTTCCGCGCCCAGTTCGGTGACCTTGCCCACGCCTTCGTTGCCGCCGATCGCCGGCAGGTCCGGCAACACGCCGTAGTCGCCGGTCAGGGTGAGCAGGTCGGAGGGGTTGATCGGGGCAGCCAGCAGTTCGACCAGTACCTCGCCCGCTCCGGGCTCGGGCTTGTCGAATGGCACGGCCTTGATCAGCTTGTGCGGCGCACCGCCACGTTCGTCGTACTGTGCCTTGATCGGATTCATGCTTGCCCGCTCCTTGCCTGGAAAAATGGAATCGAGAGTTACTGTAACAGCCAGGATGCAAAGCCCTTGTTACCTCGGAGAACCGTGCCGCTGTCTGAAGCGCTGCCGGATGAGCGCATGCTTAGCGAGCGCGAGATCGACGATCACCTGATCGTCTTCCATCCGCGTCCGCTGGAAGCGAACCGGCAGGCGCCTGACCACGTTTGATCGGCCCGGAATGTCGATCGCATTCAGCGCGAGCCGCTGCAGTGGTGTGTCGCCAATGGTTGGCAGCGTGAATGGGTGGAACGGAGCGCGTTTCGTCCTGTCAGAACAAAAACACACCAATCAATCAATGTCTTATGCGATATCCACTCACTTTGCTGGGTAGTCTCGCACTCACGTTGAGCCTGATCGGTTGCGAGGAGCCCGAACCGGTGCCCCCGCAGGAGCCCGAGGAACCGCCTGAAGTACAAGTTGCCCCGGACGAACGGACCGACCCGGCCGATGAGCCGCCGGCAGAAGTTGCCCCGGAG
>SLIA01000189.1 GCA_007135935.1 Wenzhouxiangella sp. | reverse complement strand
GTGCGTATTCCAACGAAGTGGCCCCCCCATTCCGAGGGAAGTGGCCCGGGCATTCCAGAGGAAGTGGCCCACCGGTTCCGGGGCAAGTGGCCCGGGCATCGGAGCGAAGCGACGCTGGCGGCGTGATTACGCCGTAGCGGTCTGAGATGGATCGGTGTTGGGCTTGGTTCGACGCATCGATTCTCCTTTCAGTGTGATGCGGTGGGCGTGGTGGACGATGCGGTCGAGGATGGCATCGGCCAAAGTGGCGTCTCCGATGGTCTCGTGCCAGTGTTCGAGGGGAAGCTGACTGGCGAGCAGGGTGGCCCTTCGGCCGGTGCGATCCTCGAGGACCTCGAGAAGGTCGCGCCGTTCGCGGTCGCTCAACGGAGCGAGGCCGTAGTCGTCGAGCACGAGCAGGTCGGTCTTCTGGAGCCGGTTCATGAAGTTGGGATATGACCCGTCGCCCCGGGTGAAGGCGAGTTCCTCGAGCAACCGGGAGAGGCGGAAGTACCGGCTGGACAGGCCCTGACGGCAAGCGGCCTGGGCGAGAGCACACGCCAGGAAGGTCTTCCCCGTGCCGGTCGCCCCGTGGATCAGTACGACCTGGTGTCTGCGGATCCACTCGCAGCTGGCGAGGCGCAGCACGACGGAGCGGTCGAGGCCTCGGGCGGAGTGTAGGTTCAGGTCCTCGACGCTGGCGGGAAGTCGTAGCTTGGCCTGACGAAGAAGGCGGGTGAGGCGTCGGTCGTCACGTACGGTGGCTTCGCGCTCGACGAGAAGAGCGAGTCGATCCTCGAAGGAGAGGCTCTGGACATCGGGCACTCCTTGCTGCTCTTCCAGGGCGGTGGCCATGCCCGTGAGCCGGAGCTCCCGGAGCCGGGTGAGTGTGGGTTCGAGAAGCATGGTCAGGTCCTCAGTTCCAGGAGGTATAGTAGTCGGGTCCCCGGACGTTCTCATGGTCCTGGGGCAAACGCAGCGTGGTCTGCTCTTCGTCGTCCATCGGGTCCTGGTCCTTGCCGGTCTTGAGGATCGACTCGACGGAACGGTAGGTGGTGGCCCCGATGGCGAGAGCCCGCCGGCAGGCGGCTTCGAGTCGTTCCGGAGAGTAGCGCTTGCCCAGGCGAAGGATGCCCAGACACGCTCGGAAGCCCTGCTCCGCATGGGGCCGATGTTCCATGATCCGGGCCGCGAGCGCTGCGGTGTAAGGCCCCGTCTTCTCGGCCCAGGCGATCACCCGGGAAGGCGTCCACTCCATATGCTCCTTGTGGGCCTTGGAGAGGTGGGCTGGATCCGTGGTGAACCGTCCCTTGCGATGGCTCCGTGCGTGGGCGGCTACCCGCTTCCCGTCGTGCAGAGCCTCTACGGTCGTGGCCGTCAGACGCACCTCGACCTGCCTGTGGACGAGACCGTGCGGAACGCTGTAGAAGTGGTTGTCTACGGCGATGTGGTAGTCGATGTTGACCCGAGCCTTCCTCCACTCGGCGTACTCGTAGCGGTGGCTCGGAAGAGGCCTCAGGAGGGGCCGCTCCGAGCTCTCGAAGAGCGAGCGGCGACTTCCTTCCAGCTTCTGGAAGGGCCGGTCGTTGAGATCCTCCAGCAGCCGGCGGATCTCCCGGTTGAGTTCGTCCAGGCTGAAGAAGGTGTGGTTGCGCAGCCGGGCCAGGATCCATCGTTCCGCGATCAAAACCCCCGACTCGACTTTCGCCTTGTCGCGGGGTTTTGCCTTGCGCGTGGGCAATACGGCGACCGCGTAGTGGGTAGCCATCTCCTGGTAGGTGGGGTTTACGTCCGGGTCGTAGCGGCACGCCTTTGTGACCCCGGAGCGCAGGTTGTCGGGCACGAGGAGCTCTGGCACGCCGTCCATGTACTCGAACATCCGGACATGGGAGCCGATCCAGTCGGGCAGGCTCTGGGTCCACGTCGCTTCGGCGAACGTGAAGTTGCTCGCCCCGAGCGTACCGACGAAGATCTGGGCTTCGCGCACCTCAGCGGTCTCGGCATCCACCACGGCCATGGTCTGCCCGGCGTAATCGACAAACAGCCTCTCGCCGAACCGGTGCTCCTGGCGAAGCACGGGATCCAACGCGCCCTTCCACTCTCGGAAGAGCCCGCAGAATCGGGCGTACTGGAACCCGTCGGGGTGTTCCGTTTTGTACTCGAGCCACAGGAGCTGCCGGGTCACACCGGGCCGCCGAAGCTCCTGATGCATATACGCCCAGTCCGGCTCTGCTCGCTCGTGTCGCCCAATAGGTGGGGCCGGCGGGAACAGTTGCTCCTCGAGGGCGCTCTCCGTGAGGCCCTCCGGCAGCGGCCAACTCAGCCCCGCCTCCTCCGCCCTGGTAGTGTACCGACGCACCGTGGTGCGAGGGATCTTGAGACTTCGGGCAATCGCCCGGTTCGAGAGCCCCTGAGCCCTCAGTCGAAGGACTTCCTTGATCTTGCGCATGGACAACCTCTTCGCCGCCATCCGGCCCCCTCTCGTTTGAGAAACAGAAGAGGTCCAAATGACAGCCTGAAGGGACAGTTATCCAGCGTCAGCTCTCGCCCCCCGCCCGGGGTGGCCACTTCTGCCGGAATGGCCGGGCCACATCCTTGGAATCGGTGGGCCACATGCGTTGCAACCGAGGGGCCACTTGGATTGGAACAGGGGGGCCACATCGATTGGAATCGGAGGGCCACATGCGTTGGAATACGCACTGAGGTGGCTCGAGGAAGGCACGGAGGGGCTCGCGCATCATGCGAGCATCCCGCTCTACGTGCGGGGCGCGCGCCTCGGAGTGATGAACGTGGCGAGCCCGGAATGGCGCCAGCTTTCGCCCGACGACCTCCGGCTCCTCCACACCATCGGGGAGATGGTCGCAACGGCGGTCGAACGGGCGCGCCTCTACCGCCGGAGCAACGAGGCCGGGGCGCTCGAAGAGCGGAACCGGTTGGCACGGGAGATCCACGACACGCTGGCGCAGGGGCTCGCCGCGACCGCGCTCCAACTCGACACCGCCGACGCGCTCCTGGACGCCGGAGCCGAGGCGGAGCGGGTGCGGAATCCCGTGCGTGCAGCCCTCGAGGGGACCCGTCGGAACCTGGAGGAGGCGCGACGCTCGGTTCTCGACCTCCGCGCCGCCCCCCTCGAGGGGCGTACGCTTGCCGAAGCGCTCGCGGAGCTGGCGCGGGAGCACGACCGCCGCACCCTCGGGCCGAGGGATGCCGAGGGGAGCGAACCTGAGGTTCGGTTTCGGGCGGTCGGCGCGGCGCGGCCTCTCCCCGCCCGCATCGAGGCTGCCTTCTTCCGGGTGGCACAGGAAGCCCTGGCGAACGCGCTCGAGCACGCCGAGGCGAGCCGCGTGAGTGTCGAGCTCATCTCGCGCCCGCAGACGCTCGAGCTCGTCATCCGCGACGACGGTCGCGGACTCGATGACACGTCCGCCCCAAAGGGCCGGTTCGGCCTCGTGGGCATGCGAGAGCGGATGCGTCTCGTCGGGGGCACCCTTCAGGTGGAAAGCACGCCGGGCGAAGGGACTCGCGTGGACGCCACCGCCCCACTTCACTCGACCTGAGGAGACTCCCCTTGAGCGACTCGATCCGGATTCTGGTTGCCGACGACCACCCCGTGGTGAGGGAAGGCCTGGTCACGATGCTGTCCACCGCCCCCGAGTTCGATGTAATCGGCCAGGTGGGCACGGGAGACGAGGCGATCCGGGAGGCAGCGCGGCTCGAGCCGGACCTCCTCCTGCTGGACCTCGAGATGCCGGGTCCCGGCGGGGTCGAGGTGATTCTGCGCGTTCGCGACGAGGCGCCGGACGTCCGGATCGTCGTCTTCACGGCCTTCGACCGCGACGAGCAGATCGTGGGCGCGATCGAGGCCGGCGCCGAAGGCTACCTCCTGAAGGGAACGCCCAGGGAGGATGTGTTCAGGGCCATCCGCGTGGTCCACCAGGGCGGGTCGCTGATCGAACCCATGGTCGCCTCGAAGCTCCTCCGCCGGGTCCGGGAGGAGCCGAATCCCCTGACCCCGCGTGAGGTCGAGGTGCTCGACCTGGTTGCCGAGGGCCGGTCGAACAAGGCGATCGCGAAGGCGCTCTTCGTGTCGGAACGCACGTTCAAGTTCCACGTGAGTCAGATCCTCTCCAAGCTCGGCGCCTCCAACCGGACCGAGGCAGCCGCGCTCGCGCGCGAGCGCGGCCTCCTCGAGAACGGACGGCGTGAGGAGTGAGGGGGAGCCGAGGACTTCGAGGCCCCGGCCTCAGAGCTGGTAGGGCTCGGTAACGGGCGCTGCACGCAGGACGCGGCCCCATCGGTCGAGCTGGTCGCAAGTCCGGCCACCGGCCGCGTCCACACCTACCCGTCCTCCGCTCCGGGTTGCTCACTGATCCCGGTGTTCTGATCGAAGACGAGGGCCCAGCGGCCCTCCTCCAGCGCGAAGGTCAGGGTCAGCCAGCCGGTGTAGCTCTGCGGGTCTCCGTCGGGCCCCGTATACAGGTAGTGAATCCGCAACAGGGCATGGGACAACTCGGAGGACTCGATCACCTTCACGATCTCGAACTCGAGCTGTTCCTGGTCATCGTCGGCCGCGAACCATTGGCGGTGGAAGTCGATGAACTCCCCTCGGGTCTGAAGCCTATGCCCCTCCGGGGTGATCATCGTGAGCTCCTCTCCGCTCGTGAGCGTTGGGAGCAGGGCCTCCATGTCGTGTGTGACCACCGCTTCCAGGTGGGTCTCGAGCGCCTGGATGAAGGGTTGCACCGGTTCCTGGGCCTGGGCCGGTCCGCCGAGCAATGCTACCGGAAGGGCAACCGCAGCGAACAGCGCCGCCTTCAACCTCCCGGGTTCTGCGTAAGCACGCCGTTTCTCCACTTGTGTGGTGGGGAGCATCGGGACCTCCTCGCCTGTTCAGGTCATGTGAATCACAGCCGAATCCATCAACGCCGACTGTGCCTTCTCCATGTCGTCGCGCCGAGACCCTCGAAATCGACAGCCGATCCGTGTCGCATCGCGAAAGTGAGCGAAACCCGACCATCCGGGTCGCCCCTCAGTCGTCGGAAGGGGTTTCCAACTGGGCGGCCCGGTCGAGGAGGAGGTCCCGCTCCCGGGCGTTGTCCGTGAGGGAAGCCGCCCGCAGGTACTCCCCCCGGGCCTCTTGGAGCCGGCCGAGCCTCACCATCAGCTCGCCCCGGACGCTGGGAAGCAGGTGGTAGCTCTGGAGTGCCGGCTCGTCCATCAACGGCTCCACCAACTCCAGGGCGGCTTCCGGGCCGAAGGCCATGGCTACCGCCACGGCGCGGTTGAGCTCCACCACCGGGGAGGGAAGAAGCTGAGCCAGGGCATCGTAGAGGGCCACGATCCGGGCCCAATTCGTCTCGTCCGGCGTGCCGGCCCGGGCGTGGCATGCTGCGATCGCCGCCTGCAGGGTGTATGGCCCCAAGGGTCTCTCCAGCGCGGTCGCCCGCTCCAACGACGCGAGCCCCCGATGAATGTAGACGGGGTCCCACCGGCGCCGGTCCTGATCCAGAAGGAGGACGGGCTCCCCGGAGGGTCCCACCCGGGCCCGAAGTCGGGATGCCTGGAGCTCCATGAGTGCGACCAGACCATGCACCTCCGGCTCTTCCGGCGCGAGCGCGGCCAGGATGCGGCCGAGCCGGAGGGCCTCCTCGCAGAGCTCGGGTCGCACCCAGTCCTCCCCCGCGGTCGCGCTGTACCCCTCGTTGAAGACCAGGTAGAGGACTTCGAGGACGGCGGAAAAGCGGGGTGCCAGATCGGCGGGGCGGGGCGCTTCGAAAGGGACCTCTATTCCATCAGCGCCTTCGGGATGACCTGCCAGGAGAGCCCGTAGCGGTCCTTCAGCCACCCGCATTGGCTCTCGCTCCCCCCGTCCGCGGTCAGGAGGGACCAGTAGCGATCCACCTCTGCCTGGTCCTCGCAGTCGATCATGAAGGAAACCGCTTCCGTGAACTGGAAATGCGGGCCCCCGTTCAGGGCCTGGAAGCGCTGCCCCAGGATCTCGAACGAGGCGAGTCGTGCCCAAGCGGCTACGCCCCTTCCTGCATCAGACGCCCGAGGTGGCGAGTGCGGTGCTCGCCATCTTCGTCCGGGCGCTCCGGTCCGCGCTTCGTGACGCGAGTCCGGGTGCGCCGGTTCGGGTTCGCTACGTGCAGCTCGGAGCCATCTCCTTTCCGCAGCGCTTCGGCAGTTCGCTCAATGCGCACTACCACTACCACGTGCTGGCCCTGGACGGCGT
>SLIA01000247.1 GCA_007135935.1 Wenzhouxiangella sp. | reverse complement strand
TTTGTTCCATTCTGCAGAAGGAATGCTTTCGATAAACGCCCAGGCGGTTGCGTCTCATGGGCCAGCCTATAAAGAGTTTGAATTCTTTCGCCATGCTTGGAATATCGGTGGGAATCCGGAATAGAGCCGGCCCTCTTCCTTCGCCGCATCGCGCGTGAGTATGATGAGGCGGCCTTGGTGTACCTAGATGACTCGAACTTAGGTGAGTCCGGGCAGACCACTCTTTCACCATCAGCGAGATCACCAATGGCCTCTATTGCAGAGACCCTTTTATATAGGTTCAGACCCACGCGCTTTCGTACGGCAATGGCGGCCTTCTTTAATGTTTTGTCAAGTAATTCCTCTAGCTCGTCAGTAGAAGTTGGGCAATCTAAAAAACCGACTATGAGCACACGTTGCCGTGACTGTGGTACGCCATATTGAGTTGCATCTAGCACGTCATATACACTGGTGTAACCTAGGTTCGAAAGTTTCTCTATTGCGATATCGGCAGCGGATAAGCTTCCTTCTCCAGGTCTCGCCACAAAACGACGGGCAATGCCTTCAACATTTTCAATCAGTGCAATGCGCGGCCGAACAAGCTCGATCATGTCGAGCATTTGAAAAACCAAACCATTCCTTTCGTCCGTTCCATCTCGGCGCCCACCCACGCTAAAACCTTGGCATGGTGGACCGCCGGCTATCATAGTAATCTGATTTCGAAGGGTCAGCAGATGCTCCCTAACACTTTCGTCTTCCAACAGCGTGACAATGTCATGGTTTGTCTTTGGCAGCCAGGATGGCCAACTGGAAAAAGCTTCGTATGGTGCACCCGGAACCAAAAAATTTTTGGATAGGGTCTCAAAAGCCATTGGATCCCGCTCTACAGCGAAAATACCGTCCCAACCTGCCTGCTTGAGCCCTAGGGTCAAACCACCACACCCAGCAAAGAGATCAATACAGGAATAACTTGTTTTAGTTGGTTTCACCGTGTTTCTCGCTCCGTCATTGCTTGTTGTGATTCGCGACACTTCATTCACTTTTGGAAATTGGAGCAATTAGAGAATCCTGAAAGGAAAAACCCTCTCTATCCAGATGCTCCTTAATCAATCGAACAATCAGCGTGGATTTCTTGTGTCCGCGTTCCTTACAGAAGGCTTCGAAACGACGAGCTTCCTCGTCGGGAATAAGCACTGTGACTCTTGTCGCCACTTCCCACATCGCTCTAATAGTCAAGTTGGTGCCAATGTATCATAAAATCATCAAAAAGAGGCATTAATGAGTAAAAGTGCGCACTTATACCCATTTTTCCTAAACGCATCGTTGGCAGATCATCTACTGCACTTAGGAAACGTAACCGTGCCGCATTAGGCTGAATTTCTTCAAACTAACCGCCGGTTCTCTCAAATCGTGAGAAAGGAACTGATCGAGCTCGGTGTAAAGGTTGGAGAATGAGCTCTAACTCTGGCGCTGGCTTGCCCAAACCAGTTGATCACAAATCAATTTGGCCCCATCGGCGGTTGTGTTATTCGACCCCAATATCACTCCAAACCACAATTCTTGAGGCGTGGTCAGGACTGTGGTCATATTCAAGGAAGGTTGCCTTTGGTGACGTCACCAGGATGGCACTATTCTGTCACTGGGCTCGGTCACCCAGATTGCGACATTGTGTGATCCCCACCAGCTGATGATCGCAATGATCTAGACCTAGACGTCGATGACAGGCAGATTGTCACCAGGATTCTGCGATATCAAGCGAACCCGATGGTGCTAAATGATTGATGGAAATGGAGAATTTGGCGCGCCCGGCAGGATTCGAACCTGCGACCCCCGCCTTCGGAGGGCGGTACTCTATCCAGCTGAGCTACGGGCGCACTGGGGGTTGAATTGTAACGCGTTTTGGCCGTGACCTCAGTCTTCGGAGGGCGGTACTCTATCCAGCTGAGCTACGGGCGCTCTAGTAAACGTATTGTAGGCGAATCCTGCGCGAACCCTTTGGGTTCGGCCCGGCAGGATTGACTGCGCGCCTGCGGCGCTTGCCCTTCGGGTGCGGCGTTCGCCGCATCGAGCTCGCCTTCGGCTCGGTTCGAACCTGCGACCCCCGCCTTCGGAGGTACGGCACAGAGTCCCGCTGAGCTGCAGGCTCGTCGGGTGGGGGATTATAACGCGAATCGTCGATGACCTGAGCTCGCAGGAACACTGCGGGTATTCCGGTGCACTACCCTCGGTCAATTTCAGCTCAATGCGCAACTGAGTGCCGTCATTGATGATTGCAAAGCTGCGCCAGAAATGCTTGAATGACCGAAAAGGGGTGGTCCCGCTCATGGCGGGGGAGAAAATTTTCCATGAAACAAGGCACTTGCAGGCGCTTTCTTTGGGGGGGACGTCGCGTTCTTTCAGCGCGCACGGTGATGCTCGTCACCATGTTTCTCACCTCTCCGACAGCAGCCGGCCATCAGGATGTGGTCCGCATCGCCGGGTCGGCATGGATCGGTGACGCGCCGACCTGGGTTGCCGACCGGGAAGGCCTGTTCAATCTTGACCGCCCCGACGATGCGCCTGTCATCGAGGTTGAAATGCATGGCTCGGGGCTGGAAGCCCTGGGGCAACTGCTCGGCGGCGAAGCGGATTTTGCACTGGCGGCTACCACGCCCACGGCTCTGGGACTGATGGGCGTGCTGGATGACCACGGTCCGGGCTCCGCTTCTCTGGTGGTGTTGGGTAGCGTGGCGTTGTCGAACCAGTCGCATTACCTGGTTGCGCCTGCGCGTCACGGCATTCGGTCGGCACGGGACCTGTCGGGCCGGCGGGTCGGGGTCATGTTTGGCACGTCCAGTCATTACGGCTGGTCGCGCTTCAGTGCTTTCCATGAGCTTGATCACGCCGACGTGGAACTGGTCGACACTCCCGTTACGGGGATGGCAGAGGGCTTGAGACAGGGGCAGCTTGAAGCTGCGGTGATCTGGCAACCCTGGGATCTCGCCCTGCGTGAGTCGCTCGATGAACCGATCACGGTGCTGCCGATGCGGATGATCTACACCGTCAACTGGCTGCTGTTGTCCTCGCGCGAATTCGTTGCCGAACGCCCGGATGTGGTCGAACGCGTATTGCGCGGCTATCTCGGTGCCATGGACATGATCGATGCCCAGCCGAATCGAACCCTGGCCCATCATGCCGCAGCCACGGGGCGGGACGAATCGGAACTGGCCAGCCAGGCAGAAGCCATGCTGTGGCGGCTGAGCCTGAACTGGTCGGTGCTGGTGAATCTGGGCACTCAGTTCGAATGGCTGGCAAGCTGGCCCGAACACGAGGGGCTTGCCGTTCCCGAACCCTCTCGATACCTGCACGCGACCTCGCTGCGGAACGTCGCCCCGGAACTGGTTACCCTTCCGGACTATCTGCTGACTGTCCAGCAGCAGGATGTGCACCCGTGAGGCTGCGCACACTCGCCACCATCGGACTGACCGCGGTCCTTGCTGGCTTGCTCTTCCTGGCCAGCTGGGGCTCGCAGACCTGGCAGGATATCCATGGGCAGGTCGCCGCGATCGAAGTCCTCGGTGCCCATCAGCAACGCATTCACGAGATGAGCGTGGCGATCGACTACAGCACACTCGTTCGCCTGGATCCCTCGGTCGTTGCCGCACTGGCAGAAGACGCACGGCAGCTTGACCAGCAGCTCGGAGAGATCGATCACCGTCAGGCCCGGCTGGCGGCCAGTCATGTCAAGGAAATTGCCCTGATGGGGGAGTTTCTGCTTGAGTCAATGCCATCCGGAAACGCCAGCGACAACCCCAGCCTGCCTGCCGAGCAACTGATGACGCTTTCACGGCAGGTTCGCATTCACCATGCCGGCGCGCGCGAGGCGCTGGAAATGCTGTTGAGCGACCGCAATGCCGACATGCTCGACGCGCTCTACACTGCAGTGCAGCGGCTGCTGACCATCACGATACTTTTCGGCGCACTGATTCTCCTGACCGCCCTGGTGATCAACCGTCGCCTGATTCATCCGATCCGCGCCATAGACACCGGGCTCAAGGCAATGAGCCGCGGCGACCTCGATGCGCGCATTGCGCTCAAACACAATGATGAAATGGGTGACCTGGCTCGTTCGTTCAATCACATGGCCGAGCAGCGCGGGGAGCACGAGCGCCAACTTGCCGAAACCGAGGCACGCCTGAAACAGATCGCCGAAAGCATCGGCGAGGTGTTCTGGCTTGCCGAACCAGGCGCCAACCGGATTCTCTACCTCAGCCCGGCCTACGAAGATATCTGGCAACAATCAATCGATGATGCACTGAGGCATCCGGACCGATGGACCGAGACCATTCATGAATCCGACCGCGAACGCGTCATCGATGCCATTCGCAACCGGCCCGATGGATTCTACAAGGCGGAGTACCGCATCGTCCGCCCGGACGGCAGCATTCGCTGGATCAACGATCGCAGTTTCCCTGTACTCGATGAGCACGGCAGCATGATTCGGATGGCCGGAGTGGCGCGCGACATTACCGAACGTCGTGACTACCAGATTCAACTCGACGAGCGCATCAAGGAACTGCGTTGTCTTTACCAGGTACTGGAATTGACCACCAGCCGCGAACTGCAAGCGGCGGAGGTGGCCGAGCGCATCGTCCAGCTGCTCCCCGAAAGCATGCGCTTCGAGACCGAGGCCATCGCCCGTATCGACTTCCAGGATCGGCAGTTCACCTGCCCCGGATGGCACGAGCCCGTGGCCGTGATCGGCAGTGAAATCCGTCTTGGCGAGCAGATCCTGGGCCGGGTGATGGTCGGCTATCGCAATCATCCCGCGGATGCCAACCTTGACGAGGCACTGTTTCTGCCCGAGGAACAGGCGCTGGTCAATGGTGTTGCGACACACTTTGCCCGCATGCTCGAACAGCGACAACTGACAAATTCGCTGGCCCACAGCGAGCGACTCAAGGCCGTCGGCGAACTGACAGGCGGGATGGCCCATGATTTCAACAACCTGCTGACGGTCATCATCGGCAATGCCGAAATGCTGCACGAACAGCTCGGCCAGGAGAACCACCCCACTGCCGGACTGGCCGAAATGATCAGCACTGCCGGCGAGCGTGGCGCGGAGCTCACCCGCCGCATGCTGGCTTTTGCCCGTCGCCAGGCACTGGAGCCGAAAGTCATCGACATCGACCAGCTGGTCAACGGCATGAAGCCACTCCTGGAGCGCAGCCTCGGTGAAGACATCGAACTGCAACTGCAAACGGAAGGAGCGCCATTGCCGGCCCTGGTCGACCCGACGCAGATAGAGAGCGCCGTACTCAATCTTTGTATCAATGCCCGCGATGCCATGAGCGATGGCGGCCGCCTTACCGTGGAAGTCCAGCCGGTCAGTCTGGATCCGGCTTACACGGCCGGCTTCGACGAGGTAAGCCCGGGGCGCTATGTACTGCTGGCCATTTCCGACACGGGCTGTGGCGTGGCGCCGGATCACATCGAGCGGGTATTCGAACCCTTCTTCACTACCAAGGAACACGGTACCGGGCTGGGGCTCAGCATGGTCTACGGCCTGGTCAAGCAGTTGCGTGGTCATGTCCGCATCTATTCCGAACCCGGTCAGGGTACAACGATCCGGATGTACCTGCCCTCAGCCGAAAACGAGGCCGTGGAAGGCCTGGAAAGCGAACCGGAACCACCCGACCTGCGCGGTCATGAAACCATCCTGCTGGTCGAAGACAACGACCTGGTGCGCGACTATGCCCGCGAGCAGCTTGCCTCTCTGGGCTACGAGGTCGTCGAGGCCGCCAACGGGCCCGATGCGCTGGCCATCGTGCACCAGCGAGACGACATCGACCTGCTGTTTACCGATGTGGTCATGCCCGGCGGCATGAATGGACGGCAATTGGCCGAACAGGTACAGGCCCTCAGGCCCGACATCAAGGTACTCTACACCTCCGGCTACACGCAGAACGCCATCGTCCATCACGGACGTCTCGATGCCGGTGTCGAGCTGCTGGACAAGCCCTACCTCCGTCGCGAACTGGCCAGGCGCGTGCGCAAGCTGCTGGATCGCTGACAGGCAGGCCGGATGATCATCAGCAATCTCATCAATCAATCGTTTTCCGCTGCGCTGTTTGGGCGTTCCCCCCGCCGGACTCGCTACAGCACGGTTGTACTGGTTGCGGCCATGGCGCTGGTTGCCATCACCGAGCTGTTGACGCCGGCCGGCTTCGCGCACGGCATGCTCTATGTGGCCGTTGTGCTGTTCTCCATGCTGGCCGGCAGTCGTCGCCTGGTCATTGCCGTGACCGCCCTGGCAGTGATACTGACGCTGGTCGGCTTGCCCCTGTCACCGCCGGCACCGCCCGATTTTCCGATTGTCTTCATCTACGGCAACCGCCTGGTTTCGGCTGCACTGATCATCACGACCGGCCTGATGGTACTGGCCGTGTTGCGCCACTTTGCCGGCCGGCAGCAGGCCGAGCATGCCTGGAGCCAGGCCGAGTCGGCCCTGGCCGAAAGCGATCGCATGCTGCAGATGGCCAGCGACATCGCTGGCGTGGGCGGATGGTCGGTCCGGCTCGACGAGGGGCGAGTCCACTGGACCGATGAAGTTGCCCGAATACACGGCAGAACACCCGGCTACCGGCCGGGGGTCGACGAAGGCATCGACCACTACGCGCCGGAATTCCGGGACCGGATCCGAAAGGCATACGAAGCATGCATTGGCGAGGGGACGCCCTTCGACGAAGAGGTTCAGATCATCGACACGAGCGGGCGGCGCGTCTGGGTCCGGACCATGGGGCATCCGCTGCGCGACGATCACGACGACATCGTCGGAGCGCATGGCGCGTTCATGAGCATCGACCGCAGCAAGCGTCTCGCCCAGCGGCTGACCACCACGCTGGAGAGCATCACCGACGGTTTCTTCCTGCTCGACCCGCAATGGCGCTTCACGTTTCTCAATCAGCGGGGGGAACAACTGCTGGAACGCCGCTCCGATGACTTGCTGGGCCAGTCGGTATGGCAAGAGTTTCCCGATGCCGTCGGATCCCTGTTCGAGTCCAGCTACCGACGCGCCATGAAAGAAGGCGTGACGGTAACTTTCGAGGCTCACTACGCGCCGCTGGGGCGCTGGTTCGACGTCCATGCCTATCCCTCTCACGAAGGGCTGGCCGTGTACTTCCAGGACATCACCCTGCGGCGCGAATCGGAAGCCCGGCTCAGGCTGCTGCAGACAGCCATCGACCGGATCAACGATGTCGTTCTGATCACCGAGGCCGAGCCCATCGACGCCCCCGGCCCCCGCATCGTCTATGTCAACGATGCCTTCGAACGCACGACCGGCTACACCGCCGACGAGGTAATCGGGCGCTCGCCGCGACTGCTGCAGGGACCCGAATCCGACCGCGAACCGCTCGATCGCATACGCGCGGCGCTGGAAAGCCGGGCTCCAATCCGGGTCGAGTTGCTCAACTACCGCAAGAGTGGCAAGCCGTTCCAGGTCGAAATCGACATCGTGCCGGTCAATGACAGCGAGGGCAGCACCACGCATTTCGTTGCCGTGCAACGCGATATCACGGAACGACGAGCCATGGAACAGCAACTGCATCAGTCCCAGCGCCTGGAGGCAATAGGTCAGCTCACCGGTGGCATCGCCCATGACTTCAACAACCTGCTGACCGTGATCCTGGGCAATGCGAACCTGTTGCGCGAACAACTCGACAGTGAAAACAACAGTGCAGAGCTTGTCTCCATGGTCGCGGCGGCCGCTCAGCGCGGAGCCGACCTCACCCAGCAGCTGCTGGCCTTTGCCCGGCGCCAGACACTGGAACCGCGCGTGGTCGACATCAGTGCCTTGATCGCCGACATGAGCTCATTGCTGCGACACAGCCTGGGCGACGATGTCGAGATCGATCTGAACCTCGAAACGGGGTCCTGCACGGCCCTGATCGACAAGAGTCAGCTCGAAAGCGCGTTGCTCAATCTTGGCCTCAACGCGCGCGATGCCATGCCCGAAGGCGGGCGCCTGAAAATCGCCACGGCATTGACCCAAATCGACAACCGGCAGGCACATACCCTGGATCTGGAGCCGGGGCAATATGTCGTGCTGCACGTGGCCGATACCGGACACGGCATCGAACCCGGACAGATCGGGCATGTGTTCGAGCCCTTCTATACAACCAAGGAGCAGGGCAAGGGCACCGGTCTTGGCTTGTCGATGGTCTACGGCTTCGTCAAACAGTCGCGGGGACACATCGAAGTCCACTCGACACCGGGCGAGGGAACACGGTTCGAGATGTTCCTTCCCTGGACATCCGGGCCCGTTGCCAGCGGGGATCCGGATGAGCAGTCCATCTCCGATGTCCACCCGGCCGGCTCGGGCACCATCCTGCTGGTCGAGGACAACGAATTGGTCAGGGAGTTCGCCCGACGTGAACTTGCCAGGCTTGGCTACCGCGTGCTCGAGGCCGACTGCGGGCCGGCTGCGCTGGCCGTGCTCGAGCGCGATAGGGATGTCGATCTGCTGTTCACCGACGTGGTCATGCCCGGCGGCATGAGTGGAAAGCAACTGGCCGATCATGCCGTCGAACTGCGCCCGGGTCTGAAAGTGCTGTATACCTCGGGCTATGCCGAGAATGCTATCGTGCACGAGGGGCGGCTCGATCCCGGCGTGTACTTGTTGGCCAAACCCTATCGACCAAGCGAACTGGCACGGAGCGTGCGCAACTTACTGTGCGGGCAGGACGATGGTTCTGCCGGCAAATACCAATAAAAGGAATGCCATGCAATGAGCAATGACAACGCCAGACTGCTGATCCTCGATGACGACACGCTGATCGCGCGAACGATTGGCGTGATCGGTGAATCGGTCGGGTTTTCGACCCGCGCCACCACCGCCGCCGGCGAGTTTTTCGAACTGGTCGAGGAATGGAATCCGAGCCATATCGCGCTCGACCTGGTCATGCCGGACATGGATGGTATGGAAGTGCTGGTGGAACTGGCACAGCGCGGGTGTCGGGCCCGCATCCTGATCACCAGCGGGGTAGGCAGCCGCGTGCTGGATGCGGCAAGACGTTCAGCCGTTGAGCACGGCCTGGTCATCGGCGGCGTGCTGGCCAAGCCGTTCACTCCAGGCGAACTGCGTGAGCTACTGGTCGAGCGACCGGCAGAAACCGCGGATGCGGCGCCCGAACCAGGCTCGGATCGTGGCCGAAGCTACGGCGAGATCACGGCCGAAGAACTCGAGACCGGGCTGGAACGCAGGCAACTGGAACTGGCCTTCCAGCCCAAGGTGAACTGTGTCGATAGCGGATTGGCCGGGTTCGAGGCACTGGTTCGCTGGCGATGCCCCGAGCGTGGACTGGTCCCGCCGGGTCTGTTCATACCGGTGGCCGAATCCAGCGGCCTGATCGGCCGCTTGACCCGTCAGGTCATCGAACAGGCCATCGACTGGTTTGCCGACAGTCTTCGCAGTTGCCCCGATCTGCGCGCCAATGCCTGGCACGCATCGCTGCTCGGCAAGCTCACCATGTCGATCAACCTGTCGGCTCGCTCCCTTGACGACGAAAACTTCATCGAGTTCGTTCACCAGCGTTGCCGCAACGCCCGGATCGATCCGGACAACCTGGTGTTCGAGCTGACCGAAACCAGCGCGATGGAGGATCCGGTAGCCTCGCTCGACCTGCTGACGCGCCTGCGGATGAAAGGCTTCCAGCTATCGATCGACGATTTCGGGACGGGCTACTCATCCATGCTGCAGCTGGTCCGGCTGCCCTTTTCCGAGATCAAGGTGGACAAGTCCTTTGTCATGAGCGCACCGCGATCGGAAGAGTCCCGCGCGGTGATCAAGTCCATTGTCGAACTGGGACACAGCCTCGGGCTGCGCGCCACGGCCGAAGGCGTCGAGGATCTCGACACGATGGAATACCTGAAGGAAATCGGCTGCGATCTGGCGCAAGGCTTTCTGGTGTCGCGGCCACTGCCCGGCGATCGCGCGCTGGAATGGGCCCAGCGCTACCTCACCTCGTGGCGCTAGTGGGCCTGACCAGGATCGATCCTGCGCTTGTCGCCCGACTCACCGACATCCAGCCACCGGCAATCGCCCCGAATCATCGCTTCGGCCTCGGCGCGTTCGACCGGACGTGAAAACAGGAAACCCTGAGCGTGCGAACAGCGATAGCGTCTGAGCAGCTCCAGTTGCTCGGGAGATTCCACGCCTTCGGCGACGGTGCGCATGCCCAGTTCATGGGCCAGGCCGCAGATGGTGCGGGTGATGGCCTGGTCTTCCGGGTCGGTGGGCAGTTCACGGACGAAACTGCGGTCGATCTTGACCACGGAAATGGGAAAGTTCTTCAGGTAGGCCAGTGATGAATAGCCGACGCCGAAGTCGTCGACCACGATGCGCATGCCGATCTCGTCGAGTTTCTGCAGCATGCGACGGTTGCGCAGCAGGTTCTCGATCAGCACTTCCTCGGTGATTTCCAGGTGCAGCAGGGCCGGGGCGATCCGGTACTGGTGCAGCATGACGCTGACCTGCTCGGCAAAACCGGATTCATGGGCCTGCGCCCCCGATACGTTGACTGCGATCCAGGGCGGGCGGTCGACCAGTTCCTGCCATCGTGCCAGGTCCGACAGCGCCTGATCCAGCGCGAACTGCCCCAGGCGCCCGATGACGCCGGTCTCCTCGGCCACGCGGATGAACTCCTGCGGTGGCACCATGTAGCCCTTCTGGTGCTGCCAGCGCAACAGGGTTTCCAGGCCGACCAGTTCCAGCGAATCGACATCGACGATGGGCTGATAGACGACGCGGAAATCACCGTCTTCCAGCGCATGCCGGATATCGCGGCTGAGATTGAGCCGGTGCTGGGCCTGGGCGAACATTTCCCGTGTAAACACCGCGAACTGATTGCGCCCTGCATGCTTGGCCTTGAACAGGGCCGTATCCGCATTCTGAATCAGGTCGGCCACACTGCGACCCGAATCGGGATAGAAGGCGATGCCGATACTGGCTGAAATGAACAGGCGGTGATCGTCGATGGCGAAACCGCCGTCGAGGGTGCGCAGAATATTGCCGGCCAACTGTTCGACCTGGTCGCGGCTGTCGCGGACCACGGCAATCAGGAACTCGTCGCCACCGTGCCGACCGACCAGGTCCTGCTCGCGCAGCACCCCGGCCAGGCGCCGCGGCACTTCGCACAGCAGGCGATCACCGATCTGGTGGCCCAGCGAATCGTTGATGTCCTTGAACTGATCGAGATCGAGAAACATCAAGGCGAGCTGGCGGTCGTCGTCACCGTGGCGGCGAATCAACTGTTCGATGCGTTCGGTGCTTCCCGTCCGATTCGGTAGTCCGGTCAGGCTGTCGTGGGTGGCAAGGAAGGCCAGGGTCTCCTCGGCCTGCTCGCGTTCGTGCACCTCGCTCTCCAGGCGCCGATTGGAATCGGCCAGAACCCGCGTCTGAGCCGCGGCGTTGATACCCAGCCAGGCCACCAGGGCAAACAGGCAGCTGAGCAGCATGCCGCTGACCAGCACCACGTTCGGCAAGACGCTGGTGAGCTGGGCACGACTTTCATCGGTCAGCCCGAGCATGAACGTCATGCTCTCCTCATCGTCATCCGGGTCGAGCGTGAACTCGGCGTCCCATTGCCGGGACTCAATGCCATCCACGGCCGGAAATGGATAGACCTCGCGGCCACGATGGACGGCCCGGAGCCGAAGCTCGTCGTGCAGCATGGCCGGCAGCATGGCCTGGATCGAGTCCGGTATCACCAGGACTGCCGCCAGAAAACCTGCGTGCGCCTCACCTTGCCCGATGGGCGTGATGAAGGTAATGCCCGGCGCGCCGTCAGGCAGATGTTCCGGCCGGGTGATGACCAGCTCGCCCCGCTCGACGGCCTGCTCCAGGCGCGGGTGGTAATCGGCATCGACAGGATAACGATCGCCCGGCGCCAGCCCGGGAGGAAGTCCGCTGCGCACGGCATGCACGGTCAGATCCGGCTCCAGCACCGCCAGTTTGCGGTAATAGGGATAGTGGCGAAGAAAGAGCTCGGCGTTGTTTTCCCAAAGCTCGCCCTGGTCGATGCCGCCCAGCGCCAGCCGCGTCGCCATGCGTTGCTGAGCGTTGATTTGCTCCTGCAGGTCCCTGGACAGATCGGCCTCGATGAATGAGGCCAGCCCGTGAACATGGCGCTCCATCGCTGCGCGCTCGGCTGACTGCAGCGCGTGAAAAAGCAACACGGCACCCAGACAACCGGTCAGGACAATGAGCCCGGCCAGCCAAAGCCCCCGTCGCCGGCGCATTGTCGGCAAACGGCCCGCAGTCGTACTCATGGACAACTCTTGAGCAACACGGTCATCGGGAGGGTGCTGGATCCAGTGGACATTCCGCCTTCTTCTGTCTTCGGCAGCATCGCCGGTTGATGGCGGGAGTATAGCTTGCCGATCACTTTTCGATCATCCCGCCCGTCCGCCTGCTAGACTTTCACTTTCCGAATTCGATTGCAAGGAGCCGAGCAGGTGGTCTGCATCTTGCGCGCCATGGCTGGCGGACTGGCGATTGCGGTGATCGTGGTCGAAGCGCTGCTGGCAGGACTGCAGGTCTTCACCGGCGGCGCCCACGCTCATGCCCTGCTTGCCGCAGGCACCCCGTTGCCCCTCGGTACGTTTGTGGTCGTCGCGACCATCTGGATGTTCGGCGGCGCCCTGGGCGGCACTCTGGCCACGGCCATGACCGGCTGGCGGCTTATGGGCTGGCTGGTGGGCTTGCTGTTGGGCCTGCCGCTCGGTCTCTTGCTGCTGCTGGCGGGGCTGCCGTGGATCGTCGTGAGCCTGGCTACAATCCCCATAGCCGGTGCCGTGGCCGGTGCCGCACTGGCCCGACGAGCGATGGCGACATGACCCCCCTCATTCCAACGGCAGCGGCACTGGGCTATAATCGCGCCCACGAACCTGCCAGCAGGCAGCAAACCCCCGAATTCAACATGAGGTCTGTCCGGCGTGTCCGAGGAACATGATCGTATTTTCATCAGAAACTTCAGCATCACCATCGTGGCGCTGATGGTCTTTACCGTCCTGATCGTTTTGCTCGCGCTGGCGATCCACCAGACTCGGGAGCAGGAACCGAGCGCCGCGCGCCAGGCGGCGGTCGAAGAGCGCCTGCAGCCGCTGGCCGGCGTCCATGCCGGCGACACCGGCCGGGCCGCTCTCGAGGCCGAAGCTGCCGCGGCTGCCGCGGCCGAGCCCGAGGTGGCCTTCGACGGCTCGACCGATGGCGGCATGATCTACGACCGGGTCTGCGCGGCCTGCCATGACGCCGGCGTGGCCGGTGCACCGACTCTGGCCCGGGAGACCTGGAACGACCGCCTCGATCAGGATCGCGAAGCCCTGATCGCGTCAGTGATCAACGGCCTGGGCGCCATGCCGCCACGGGGTGGCCGCAATGACCTGAGCGACGAGCAAGTCGCCGCCTCCGTCGATTACATGCTCGATCGCATCGAGTAAAGCTGTCGTTTTTCTTTCCCGACCTGCTCGATCAGGTCGGGAAACAACTCCAGGAATGCCCGCTCGATGTCATGCTCCATGGCATCGAGCAGTTCGATGCCATTGGCCAGCGTGCCTCCGGGACGTCCGTGGCGTCGCGCCAGGCGGCGGAAGATTTCGTCGACCATCGCCCGGTTGCCGTAACGCATCCACAAGCCACGCTCACGAGCCCAGCGACTGAACAGGACCAGGCGGTCGGGCAGTGCCGTCGCATGCCTGAAAAGCAACTCATCGATGTCGCCGGCAAGACGTGCCAGGGGCACTGGCCCGAAACGTTCCCAGTGGCGGGTCAGCATGTAATCGAACAGAACGTCGAAAATGACCCCGCCATAGCGCCGCCAGGGCGGTTCCAGGCGCTCGAGCAGGGCGCGTACGGTCGGGTGGGCGTCGCTGAGCGTATCGATGCGCCGGTGCAACACTACACCGTCGGCCCAGGCCGGCGGCAGACCCGCCAGCGCCTGACGCCCGCGAACATGGTCGCCGAGAAAGGCACCCAGGCGCAGACCGTCATCGGGACCGGCCAGGACCACGTGAGCCAGGTGATTCATGAGATCACGGTTTTCATGGGCGGATGTGACTGGGTTATGATGTGCCCCCCGCGCTCGAGGGGTGCGGTAATGGTGCCGAGGACAGCCAATGTTAATGGATCCAGAGCAGTTTCCGACTGATACCACCGAATTTTTCCTGACCGGCCCGGCCGGTCGACTGGAATGCCTGGCCGATGTGCCCGAGGCCGACCTGGCCCGGCCGGCCGTCGCCGTCCTGTGTCATCCGCATCCGCTGCACGGCGGCACGATGCGCAACAAGGTCGTGACCATCATGGAGCGCAGCCTGCGCGAGCTCGGCCTGCGAACCGTTCGGCTGAACTTCCGGGGCACCGGCGAAAGCGAAGGAGAGTTCGACGACGGACGGGGAGAGCTCGATGACCTGATGGCCGTGATCGACTGGGTCCGCAAGACCTGCCCGGATGACGACCTGTGGCTGGGCGGCTTCTCCTTTGGCGCCTACGTGGCCCTGAAAGCGGCCCAGGATCTGCCGGTGCGCCAGCTCATCACCATTGCCCCACCGGTCGAACGTTACGGCTTCGACCAGTTGATGCCGCCCAATTGCCCATGGCTGGTCGTGCAGGGCGACGAAGATGAAGTCGTATCCCCCGAAGCCGTGTTCAAGTGGGCCGACGCGCACGAGGACGACGCCGACCTGGTAGTGCTGGAAGGCACGGGACACTTTTTCCATCGGCGCCTGATGGACCTGCGCGGCCTGATCAAGAATCACGTCCAGCCCAACCTGCCCTGAGCCCGGCCTATTCATGATCCAGCCTGCTACGATAACGCCAGCCCCCGTCGCTGCGACGTCTCGCCACGCCCGGGTCATGAACGGGCCTGACTGAGGCTGTTGAGCCAGAAGGCATGGCAGATCGCAAACCCGGCACCGGCGGCCCGCTGCAACACTACGAGGAACTCGTTGCCGCAGGTCGCCTGACCGACGATCCGGGTCAACGACGTCTGCTGGGGCATTTCCAGGACTTGTTCGAGCGCCTGCAGGCCTCCCGCCCCGGTCTGGTCGACCGGCTGAAAAAACGCCACCCCCGGGTCAACGGCTTGTACCTGCACGGCAGCGTCGGGCGCGGCAAGACCATGCTGATGGACCTGTTTGCCGAGAGCCTCGGCAACGCCGGCATCGATGCCTGGCGCATTCACTTTCACCGCTTCATGGACACCATCCATGATCGCCTTCGGGCACAGGACAAACGTCGCGACCCGCTCGAAGTGGTCGCCGCGGATGTGGCCGCACGCGCGCGGGTGCTGTGCTTCGACGAGTTCCACGTCTCCGATATCGGCGACGCGATGATTCTCGGAGGGCTGCTCAAAGCGCTGTTTGCACGCGGCGTCACCCTGGTCGCTACCAGCAACACCGCGCCGGCCGACCTGTATGCCGGTGGCCTGCAGCGTGAACGTTTTCTGCCGGCCATCGCCGCCATCGAACGGCATTGTCGCGTCGAGACCCTGGACGGGGCCGAGGATTACCGTTTGCGCGAACTGATTCGCCACCCCGTCTACCACCACCCGGCCGACGAGCATGCCCGCACCGAACTGGCCGAGGAATTCCACGCGCTGGCTGCCGGCGAGCAGATCTCGAAGGCGCCGCTGAAGGTGCGCGGCCACACCCTGCAGCCGCTCAAGCGTGCCGGCTCGGTCATCTGGTTCGATTTCGCCACCCTGTGCGAAGGCCCGCGTGCGGCCAGCGACTACATCGAGCTGGCCCGGCGTTTCGGCACCCTGATCGTGTCCGACATTCCGCAGATGGACGAGACCGACAACAACGCCGCCCGTCGCTTCATTCACCTGGTCGACGAATGCTACGACCGCGCCGTCAAGCTGATCGTCTCGGCTGACACCGCTCCCACCGAACTCTACACCGGCCGGCGCCTGGCCGCCCCCTTCGAACGCACCAGCTCACGCCTCATCGAAATGCAGAGCCGGGAGTATCTGGAGTTGGCGCACAGGCCTTGAGGGTTTGCTGGTGTGCTGGTTTGCTGGTTTGCTGGTTTGCTGGTTGATTCTTGCGAGTGCCGTTCAACTAGCTAACCAGCCAACCAGCCAACTATCCCCGAATCTCGATCAGCGACTGGATCACATGCCCCACGTACTGCTCGAACTCCGGCGCGCCGGGGTTGGGGACCAGCTCCTGGGCCTGTAGTTGCAGGTAGCCGACATAGGAGGAGTAGAGCAGGTTGGCGCGCTGGCGGGCGGCGGCGGGTTCGAGCCCCAGCTCCTCGACGGCGGCGGCCAGGTGCTGGATGCGGCGGGCGGTGACCCGCTTGAGCACCGGGCCGATACGCGGGTCCTCGGGTGCGGCACACAGGGCGAGGTAAATGCGGTGGGTGAGCGTCTGCTGGCTGGTGCGCCAGACGAACTGGGCCAGACGCTGGGCCGGCGGCATGTCGCCGCCCAGGGAAACCTTCAGGTGCTGACGATCCTGGTTTTCCCAGCGCTCCAGGGCGGCCACCAGCAGCTCGTTGCGGCCGGGAAAATGCCAGTAGAAACTGCCCTTGGTGATGTCGAGCCGGCGCGCCAGCGGTTCCACCCCCAGACCGCTGACGCCCTTGTCGGCGATCAGCTCCAGCGCCGCCTGTTCCCAGTCGGCCGGCGTGAGCGTGGCGCGGTCGCCGTTGGCGCGCGTTGAAGTATTTGAATTCTTCATGATAATCGGGGATGGTACTCCATGTGGTGGCGGCCCGGGGGGGCGGCCTTGTATCAAGGTGGAATCGAACCAATATGAGGTCTTGATTGACTAACTCAAAAGGTAACCCCATACTCTGCCGTATGGAAGCAGTTCGCAAACTTCACGATGATATCCGCCGGCGCCAGATCTGGACCGACGACGGCATTCGCTTGAGCGTGCGCTATTACGGCGACGACCGTTCACCCTGCGTGCTCATGGCCCACGGCTTCGGCCAGACCCAATACGCCTGGGAGGAAACCGGCCGTCGACTGGCCGCCGCCGGCTGGCAGGCCGTCAGCTACGACGCCCGGGGCCACGGCGAAAGCGACCGCGCACCCAGCGGCGAGTACGACTTCGAGCAGTTCGTCGAAGACTTCCGCCGGGTCTGCGCCTCCCTGCCCAACCGGCCGATTGTCATCGGTGCCTCGATGGGCGGACTGACCGCGCTGCTGGCCCACTCGGAAAAACCCAAGGTCGAGCTCGAGTCACTGGTGCTGGTCGATATCGCCCCGCGCTGGGACGACCGCGGTGTCGACGCCATGATTGCCTTCATGCGTCAGAACCCCAAGGGCTTCACCACGCTGGAAGAGGCGACCGAGGCCGTGCGCGGCTTCCTGCCGCACCGCCGCCGCAGCGGCAGCAACAGCGGCCTGACGCGAAACCTGCGCCAGGCCTCCGACGGGCGCTGGTACTGGCACTGGGATCCGGCCATGCTGGCTTTGGCCGAAAAAAGCGCCAACCTGCAGTCGCGCCTGAAATCGGCCACACGCCGACTCAAGATTCCGACCCTGCTGGTTGCCGGCAGCCAGAGCGAGATGATCGGCGAGGAGCATATCGAGGAATTCCTCAAGCTGGCTCCGCACGCCGAGAAAGCCACCATCGCCGACGCCAGCCACATGGTTGCCGGTGACAACAACGAACATTTCATGGGAGCCGTGGCGCCGTTCCTCAAGCGCATGAGCTCCCGGGGAGCAAGCAAGTCATGATGACGGCCCTGTTTCTGCTGGCCCTGCTGGCAGTCGGCCTGGGATGCGCCTATTTCAAGACATCCTTTCTGACCTGGTCGATTGCCACCGCGGCGGTCCTGCTGGGCTTCTCCATCGCCGGTCAGCCCGGATGGATTCTACTGACCCTGTTCTGGCTGCTGTTCCTGGTCATCGCCATTCCGCTCAATCACCGCCCCTGGCGCCGCGAGTTCATCACCGGGCCGGTACTCAAGGGCTTCGAAAAGATGACCCCGCAGATCTCGGAAACCGAGCGCATTGCGCTGGAAGCCGGCACCGTGGGTTTCGAAGGCGAACTGTTTACCGGCAACCCGCGCTGGAGCCGCTTCATCAAGAAGCCGTTGCATGAACTGAGCACGGAGGAGCAGGCATTTCTCGACGGGCCGGTCGAAGAGCTTTGCGGCATGATCAACGACTGGGAATTCTCGCACTATCGTGCCGGGGTATCCGACGAAGTCTGGGATCACCTGCGCAAAAACAAATACTTCGGCATGATCATCCCGAAGGAATACGGCGGGCTGGGTTTTTCCGCCGTGGCGCACCGTGCCGTGCTTGAAAAGGTCGGCGGCATGAGTTCCCAGATCGGCTCCATCGTCGCCGTGCCCAACTCGCTTGGCCCGGCCGAGCTGCTGCTGCACTACGGCACCGAGGAACAGAAGAATCATTACCTGCCGCGCCTGGCCTCGGGCGAAGAAATCCCCTGCTTCGGCCTGACCAGCACCACGGCCGGTTCCGACGCCACCTCGATTTCCGACTACGGCGTCGTCTGCAAGAAAAAGGTCGACGGCAAGCAGGTGCTGGGCATCAAGCTCAATTTCGAGAAGCGCTACATCACGCTCGCGCCCTGCGCCACGGTGGTGGGCCTGGCTTTCCGGCTGTACGATCCGGATGGCCTGATCGGCGAGACCGAGGACATCGGCATTTCGGTGGCCTTGCTGCCGGCCGACACCCCGGGCATGGAAATCGGCCGCCGCCACTTCCCGCTCAACAACCCGTTCCCGAACGGGCCGATCGTCGGCAAGGACGTCTTCGTTCCCCTCGACACCCTGCTTGGAGGCGTCGAACACGCCGGCAAGGGCTGGCGCATGCTGATCGAATCACTGTCGGTCGGGCGGGCCATTTCCCTGCCCTCCTCGACTTCCGGCGGCGCCAAGTCGGCCACGCTGGCCACCGGCGCCTATGCCCGCATCCGCAAGCAGTTCAACCTGCCCATCGGTCGCTTCGAGGGTGTGGAGGAAGCGCTGGCGCGCATGGCCGGCCACACCTATGCCATCAGCGCCCTGAGCCGCCAGACCGCCTCGGCCGTCGACGACGGCGAGAAACCGGCCGTGCCCGGCGCCATCGCCAAGTACCACTGCACCGAACAGAGCCGCGACATCATCAAGGACGCCATGGATGTGCATGGCGGCAAGGGCATCATTCTCGGGCCGAAGAACTACCTCGGCCGCGCCTGGCAGGGAACGCCGATCTGGATCACGGTCGAGGGCGCCAATATCCTGACCCGCTCGATGATGATCTTCGGGCAGGGCGCCATTCGCTGTCATCCCTACGTACTCAAGGAGCTCGAAGCGCTCAAGATCGAGGACGACGAAGAACGCCTCAAGCAGTTCGACAAGCTGCTGTTTGCCCACATCGGTCATTCCATTTCCAACGCCGTGCGCGCCTTCATCCTGGGCCTGAGCTTCGCCCGCTTCGCCGCCGTGCCCGGCGACCGGCGCACGCGCAAGTACTACCGCAAGCTCAGCCGCTACAGTGCCGGCTTCGCCTACCTGGCCGACATCATCATGCTGACCTACGGCGGCAAGCTCAAGCAGAAGGAGAAGATCTCCGGACGCCTCGGCGATGTGCTCAGCCAGCTCTACATCTGCTCGGCCATGCTCCGGCGCTTCGAACACGAGGGCCGGCCGGCAGCAGACCAGCCCATCCTGGCCTGGGCCTTTCATGACGCCATCCACAAGATCCAGACGGCCATGCGCGGCGTGATCGACAACTACCCCATCGCCTGGATCCGTCCGTTCCTGCGCATCGTGATCTTCCCCCTGGGGCGCATCGAGCGCGCACCCAACGACCGCCTGGGCCACAAGGTCGCCTCGCTGTTGCTGTCGCCTTCCGAAACCCGCGACCGACTGACCCGCGGCGTATACAAGTCGGATGCCTGTGGTCACTGGATCGGCGTGATGGAAAAACTGCTGCCCGACGTGATTGCCGCCGAGCCGCTCGAGCGCAAGATGCTCAAGGCCCAGCGCAACGGTCAGCTCAAAGGCTACACCTCCGACGAGCACATCGCCTCGGCACTCGAGCAGCAAGTGCTGACCGAAAAGGAAGCCGAATTCCTGGCCGAGGTGCGCGAACGCGTCATGGAAATCATCACCGTCGACGACTTCGAGCTCGAAGAACTGCAGGCCGGCATATCCAAGACCGGCGAGGAAATCCGCAACGGCGACCAGAAAGCCGCCTGAGTCTCGAACCCCCTTCCATCCTGTGTCGTCCCGGCCTAGTGCCGGGACCTCGCACGCTCGCATCTGAACCGCCGAAACCATAATCTCCCAATCCCCAACCACCGTCGTCCCGGCCGAAGAGCCGGGACCTCGCACACGCACCCCGGCACGGCGCCAGATCACTACCGCCCAAATCCCTACTCACCCCCGCTCCATCCCAACCACTGTCGTCCCGGCCGAAGAGCCGGGACCTCGCACACGCGCCCCGGCACGGCCTCCACCAATTGCCAAGCTCCAACCGGCCTGATTGGGTTAACATGGCGCCTCGCTGCTTCGGGGCCACCGAGCCAGCGACTCAAGAAAAATCACGGCAACAGGTGTTTCGGGAAACCGGTGAAAGTCCGGTACTGCCCCCGCAACTGTAACCGGCATTCGTGCAATCGAATCGACGAATGCGCTGGATGACAACCACTCCGTGCACGCCACGGGGGAAGGTGCCAGCCCGGTGAATGCTCCGCATTCACCGCCGGAAGTCAGGAGACCGGCCTGCTGTCATCAACCAGAATCGGGTTGCGGTGGGCGACCGGAGGCGGCGATGCCTGCAC
>SLIA01000180.1 GCA_007135935.1 Wenzhouxiangella sp. | reverse complement strand
TCGGCCAGATCACTGAAAGCCTTGATCTCGGTCGGGCAGACAAAGGTGAAGTCCTTCGGATAGAAGAACACAAGCTGCCACTTGCCTTCGTAAGTGCCGTTTTCGATCTCGGTGAAGGCCGACTCCATGTCGGTATCGACAGTGGCTTTCAGCTTGTAGCTGGGGAACTTGTCACCAATCGTCAACATCTTGAAAATTCTCCTTTTTGTCACTTTCAATGGGCATAAAAAATGGACGCGCCATCCGCGTCCGCACCACAACATGGGGGCGCCCCGCCGGCCGCACAAATAGATTTTTCCAATAGGGTCGATGTTGTTTGCAAATCATTGGCCGACTGAGGCGACCTGCCCCCGGGGACGATCGATGTCAACGATGCATCAGCAGCCGGGCAATCATTGCTATAGAATTCGCCTATGAATATTCGCGCCATCCAATACCTTGTCACATTGGCCGAGGTACGCCATTTCTCGCGCGCCGCCGAGCGCTGCCATGTCAGCCAGCCCACGCTCAGCACCCAGATCCGCAAGCTGGAAGAAGAGCTGGGCGTGCAACTGGTCGAGCGCAATCCGCGCCAGGTCATGCTCACGGCGGTCGGCGAGGAGATTGTCGACCGGGCCCGCACCATTCTCTCGGAGGTCGATGCCATGCGCGCCATTGCCAGGCGCTCGAAGGACCCGCACAGCGGCACGGTGCGCATCGGCATTTTCCCGACCCTGGCGCCCTACCTGCTGCCGCATGTCATTCCCCGCATACGCCAGGAGTTCCCCCGCCTGACGCTGCGACTGTTCGAGGAAAAAACCGAGAACGTGCTCGAGATGCTCGACCAGGGCCGGCTCGACGCGGGCCTGCTGGCCCTGCCAATCAGTCATGAGGGCCTGCATTTGCGCGAACTGTTCGAGGAACCGTTTCTGCTGGCACTGCCGGAACAACATCCGCTGTGCGAGCAGCGGGAGATTCGCCTCAGCGACCTGGAAGATCAGGAGCTGATGTTGCTCGAGGACGGCCACTGCCTGCGCGAGCAGGCGCTGGAAGTGTGCCAGTTGACCGGCGCCCACGAACAACTGGATTTTCATGCCACCAGCATGGAGACCCTGCGCCAGATGGTGGCGGCGAATACCGGCATCACCCTGATGCCGGCGCTGGCGGTCAAGCCCCCAGTGGCCCACACCGACAACGTGGTCACGCGACCGTTCGTTCAACCCGGGCCCAGTCGGCGGATTGCCATGGTCTGGCGCAAGTCTTCAGCCCTTGGCGAGTTTCTCGAGGAACTGGCGGCCCTGTTCGCCGCCGTCGACCCGGAACTGCTCAAGCGTTGAAGCAGCGGCACCGGTTGGGGAACGGCCATTGCGGCCGGCCCCTGTCCGGGTTTTATCCGTCCTCGACCTCGACCTCGACCAGCAGATCTTCCAGACGGCTGGTCATCTCATCGAAGCGGTAGTCGGGAAGGGCGAACTGCCATGGCGACAGGCGCGCGTCCACCGCCGCTGCATCGATCTCCAACTCCATTGCCTCGTCATCGGATTCGTCTTCGGCAACGGCGCCGGCATCGGCGCTGACGCTGAAGTTGACCCAGCGGCCTTCGTCGTCCTCGAAAAGGGTGGCAAGAAAGATGAGGCCATCCCGGGTCTGGAACAGCGCACGCACGGCATCGTCGGGCATCTCGTCGTTGGGCCTGACATCGCGCATGCTTAGTGCGGCCAGGGCGCTGGCCACCGGCCGAATCTCCCAGCTCGTGACCGCCTCGCGTCCTTCCGGCACACCAAGCAACACCCATTGGTCGCCATCTTCATCGGCCGGCCTCAGGCGAACCAGATCGCCGTCGGGATGCCGGATCGTGACCTCGGCCAGATCACCGGGCGGGATATCCATGATCGCGCTTTCCAGCCAGCCCAGTGTCGAGTCCGCAACGTCCGGAGCACGGTCGATAAGCCAGCTCCTCTCCTCCCCGCGCAGGCGGGCAAAGCGGCCGATGCCGGCCTGATCGGCAACACCGATGATCACCTCCGGCAGATCGGTATCGGGAAAACGCACCAGCATGCCTTCGCTGCCCTCCACGCCGGGATCGGCCACGCCCAGGCGTGCATACCACTCCGGATTGCTGGTGCGCTCGTCGCGTCGGCGTGCCTCGGCAAGATCGCGCAACAGGTCGTGGATCAACCTGAAATTGGCCTCGAAACCGGACTTTTCCTGCACTCGCCAACGTTCTCTTTCCCGCCTGAGCGTTGCCACCGTTTCGCCGTCCGGCCCGACAATGTCGATCGCCTTGATATCGTTGACCTGCTCGCGCAGCTCCGGCACCAGCGGCTCGTCGCGCTGGTCTTCCGGGCCGGCCAGTTCCCGCCCGATCATCAGGGCCAGCGTCAGCATGATCAGAGCCAGGATTCCCAGGCCAAGAACGAGCTTCGGATTCATGTCCCGCTCTCCGCGGCAGCACGGGCCCTGCGCCGACGTCGCCACCCCATCAACAAGGCCACGACCGTGACCAGTGCCGGCATCAGGGCGATATTGACGGCCTTGACGCGCGCACCCAGGGCCTCGATGTCGCGGTCGAGATCACGCCTGACCTGGCGCAATTGCCGCCGGATCTCGATACGCTGCTCCATGAAACGATCCAGCTCGGCCTCCTGCTCGGGCGTGAGCACGCTCAGATCCGTGTCGCCCCGGGCCTGCTGCAGTTCGGTCAGCCGGTTCTCGGTTTCGGCCAGCTCGGCTTCCAGGCGCTGTTCGGTCGACAGCAGGTTCTGCTCGGCCTCGCGACGCAGCGACTCGACCAGCGTAAACGGGCGATTGCCGGTGGCACGGCTGCGCACACTGATCAGATCGGCATTGCCGAGCAGATTGTCGATGGCATTGATGACGAAATCACCGTTGCCGGCAAAAGGATCGAGAATGCTTGTGCCGAAAAACTGCTGCCTCTGTACCCAGTAGCGGTCGGCAAGCAGGTCGGTATCGGCCACCACGATGGCATTGAGCGGTCCCGAGGCCGGCGAATCGCCATTGTCCGACGGGAATGCACTGGTCACTTCGCCGCTCAGACGGGCTGCCAGCACGTACTGTTCACCGGTGACGGCGACTTCGGCCATCAACGCACCCGGATCATCGAGAAAACGCAGCCGCTCGGCATCGATCAGGCCGGCGTTGGCACTGGACTTCAGCAGCGGTTCGAGTGCCAGCGGACTGTCCTCTGCCAGTGCCAGATGCCCCGGGCTGGCCAGATTGATCGCATCGAGTTCGCCGGTCACCACGTCATCGCGGTTCATGTTCTCGGAAGTCACGCCGATGATCGCCGGGTGACGCACCGGGCGCTGTCCGGCCTGCAGGGCAACCTGCAGCGCCTGGCCCAGGTCGGCCACGAACACGTCTGCGGGGAATTCGACGCCCCAGGCGTCGAACAGGGGGTCAAGCGAGGAGTCTCTGTCCATGGCCATCGCCGCGGCCGGGTCGCTTGGATCCGGCCCCGGATCGGACTCGGCATACGGGTCGACGAAGGCCAGCAAGCGCCCCCCGTCGAGCACGAAACGGTCGATATCGCGCAACATCCGATCGGAAAGGTCGGCCGGGTGCACCAGCACCAGCACATCGATCCCCGCCGGCAGGCTGTCATCGGCCGCTTCGATGGATTCAAGCTCGAACATTTCCTCGATCTGCTCGTGGATGGCCCAGGGCTGCTGTTGCTGCCCTGTCTGCATGTCGAGCCGCCCCTCCATGGGCAAGCCGCTCAACAGGCCCACGCGTGGGCGCTCGGGCCGGCTGAGCGTGTAGATCATCCGGGCCAGTTCGTACTCCAGGAACGCCTCGCGCGCAGGCGAGATAAAGGGCACCACCTCCAGTCCGTCGACCATGTTGGTACCCACGATACCCAGGTACAGGCTCTCCCCGGCGGCACCCACCGGAACCGCTTCCAGCCCGAACTCATCGGCCTGGTCCTCCTCTTCGGAGAACGGGCGCGGATCGACCCGCCGAACCCGCAACTGTCCGCCCGAGCGCGCGGCCATCTCGTCGAGCAATTCCTGAACACGACGGGCGAAATTCCGCACAACGGGCAGATCGGCGCTGGTCTCCTCGCTGAAATAGAATTCCAGCGTGATCGGCTCCTCGATGGCCTCGAGCAGGTTGACCGTACCTTCGCTGAGCGTAAAGAGCTTCTGTTCGGTCAGATCCAGCCGCGCTCCCTTGATGCCGGCCCCGGACAATATGGTAAGGGCCAGAAAGAGGACGGCCAGGAAGACCAGTGCAGTGGCGCTGTAGAAATTCTTCATGTCAATCCGCCTTCCTGATTTCCAGCACGATCCGGTTGGCGACCAGCCAGAACCCGATGACCAGCGTGAAATAAATGATGTTTCGCAGGTCGATCACGCCGCGCGAGATCGAATCGAAATGCATCAGGAAACTGAGGTTGGCGATGCCATCGATCAGCGCCTGCGGCAGCCATCCGCGAAACAGGTCGAGCACGATCGGCAAGCCTGACAGCAGGAAACCGAAACACACCACCACCGACAGAATGAAGGCGACCACCTGGTTGCGGGTGGCGGCCGAAAGGCAGGCGCTGATGGCCAGGAAACCGCCGGCCATCAGCCAGCTGCCGACATAGCCGGCCACGATCACGCCATTGTCGGGATCGCCCAGCACGTTGACCGTGATCCAGATCGGAAAGGTCAGCACCAGCGGCAGGCCGACGAACAGCCAGGCGGCGACGAACTTGCCGATGACCGCCTCGCTGGCGGTGATCGGCAGGGTCAGCAGCAATTCGATGGTGCCGTGCTTGCGCTCCTCGGCCCACAGCCGCATGCCCACCGCCGGCACCAGAAACAGGTACAGCCAGGGGTGGAAACGGAAAAACGGCTCCAGGTCGGCGATTTCGCGCTCGTAAAACCCACCCAGATGAAAGGTGAAGGCCGCCGACATCACCAGAAAGATAACGATGAAGACATAGGCGACCGGCGTGGCGAAATAGCTCGCCAGTTCGCGTCGCATCACGACGAAGACATTGGCCGCGCTCATGCCGCCTCCTTGCGGGTGATGTTGCGAAATACCTCATCGAGTCGCCCGGACTCGAGCTGAACGTGACTGACCTGCCAGCCCTCCTGCTCGATGACCTTGCCAACGGCACGGAACAGATCGCCCTGCCCCGACGGAAATACCGTCAGCCGGCCGCGACGGATCTCCACCTCGCGCGCCTCGGGCAACTCCCCAAGCCGCGAGGCCGCCCGGTCAAGCGCATCCACCTCCAGGCTCACGGCGTGGTGGTAACGCGAACGTTCCAGCAGCCCGCGCGGCGTGTCATCGGCCAGCAAGCGCCCCTGCGCAATGATCATCGCGCGCGAACACAGGGCATCGACCTCTTCAAGAATGTGGGTCGAGATCACGATGATGCGCTCGGGCGACATTTCCCGAATCAGGCTTCGGACCTGGTGTTTCTGATTGGGATCGAGCCCGTCGGTCGGTTCGTCGAGAATCAGCACCGGCGGATCGTGCAGGATGGCCTGTGCCAGGCCGACGCGTCGCTTGAACCCCTTGGACAGCGTCTCGATGGTCTGCCCCATGACCGACTTCAGCTCCAGGCGCTCGACCGCGTGCCCGACTCGTCGGTCTCGCTCATCGCCGCGGAAACCGCGGGCCTCGGCGGCAAAGGTCAGAAACTGGGCCACGGTCAACTCGCCGTACAGTGGAGCGCCTTCGGGCAGATACCCCATCACCCGGCGCGCTGCGACCGAGTCGCGGCGAATGTCGTGACCCAGGATTTCCGCGCTGCCCGAAGTGGGTGCGAGAAATCCGGTCAGCATCTTCATCGTGGTCGACTTGCCGGCGCCATTGGGCCCGAGAAACCCGAGGACGGTGCCAGGCTCCACCTCGAAAGAGAGCCGGTCGACCGCCAGCAGCGGACCGAAGCGCCGCGTCAGATCCGTAGCTTTCAGCATTGATTCAGCCTTGTCGTCGTTGCTCGGGTTCAATCTCCCGAAACTGCAGCGGATGGGGACACCCATCCCGTGATTCAAGCCCGCTCACAAGGGGCTTTTCAGTGTAGTCTCGACAGGGTAGTTTATTGAGCCCGCCCTTGCTGGAGAATTTATGCAACCGGTCATGCTTGACCACCTGCCCGACGGACTGCTCGACTGTCCGGCCACGAGACTGCACGACATGCTGCAGGCGCCGACGCTGATCCACCTGTCCGGGCGCAGGCCACAGCCGCTGTTCGTTTCGGTGCTGCAGCACGGCAACGAGATCTCCGGCTGGGATGCGGTGCGCAGGCTGCTCAAGGGCCGCTACCTGCGCGATCCGCTACCGC
>SLIA01000280.1 GCA_007135935.1 Wenzhouxiangella sp. | reverse complement strand
CCTTTCGGTAGCGGGGTTTCTTAAAGGTCTTTTGGCTGTTGGTGCTTGCGCTAGACGTACCCGCTACCTGTCCCGTTAAGTACGAGAATGGCAATAATGAGTACGAGGACGAGCACGACGGCCTGCTGGCGGGAAGCAGCCAGAATCACGCCTTCAGCGCGGGTCTGCACGCTGTTCGAGGAGTGGCGATTGATTGTCGGGCTGTCCATGGGGTATGAGCATGCGCTTATATGAGAGAGAAAGTCAAGCCCTTTTTTGAAGAAAATTCGGGCTCGGCGCATCGCACTCACCCGCCGGCGCAACGGACACGCTCGCCGTCCGGCCCTGCCGCCGAAAACGGCTCAACCCGCCGCATGACGGCATTTCCGGGGAAATCTCGTTAATTTTCGTAGACCGCATCGAGATGCGGACTGCATGCCCTTCCAAGAGATGACCCAGGAGTGATCCAAGATGAGACGCTTTTCAACACTGCTTTGCCTTGCGCTGGTCCTGTTCGTGCTTTCCGCTGCCGTTTCGGCCAACACGACCCTTACCTACCAGGGCCACCTGGAACAGGCGGATGTCCCGGCCGGAGGAACGGTCGACATGCAATTCCGGCTATTTGATGCCGCCAGCGGCGGAACCGAACTGGGAAATCAGTCGATTTCCAATGTGCAACTTCATGAGGGGCACTTCCAGGTGCCACTGGATTTCGGAGCCGTATTCGACGATGGCGAGCGCTGGCTGGAAGTCCAGGTCGACGGGGTGACCCTGAGCCCGCGCCAGAAGATAAGCGCCACGCCGGTGGCGCTGTATGCGCTGGCCGGCAACGAGGGTCCGCAAGGCCCCCCAGGGGCCGGCCGGTGACTCCCACTGGGTCATCAACGGTTCCCACACGGCCTATCTCCCCGGCAGCGTCGGCATCGGCACCGACACACCGCAATACCGGCTGGAAGTACTGGGTACCGGCCGCTTTGCCGACGGGGTCGGCATCGGAACCACCCACTCACCCGAAGACGGGATGCTGAAGGTCCAGGCATCGCCGGAAAGATCCATTGCCGTCAACGCCAGCACCGCAGGCTCGGGGACGAGCGGCCGGGCGGTCAACGCGGTCGCATCGAGCGCCAACCACTTCGGACTTTGGGCAGGGGGCAGCGGTCGCAGCTATTTTGGTCATCCCGTGGGCATCGGCACCACCCAGCCACAGACCGACCTGCACGTGATGGGAACCACCGCAATCGGCGACTTCGCCTCCGATCATCGTCTGGGTATCGGCACCGACAATCCATGGACCCCCCTGCACGTCGTTGCCAACGCCGGCCAGGGGCCCATGCGGCTCATGGTCGAGAACAACAATGCGGCCAACACGGTCATGCGGGCCTATGCTCATGGCGGGATCGGGATCGGCAACTCCTGGTCTGATTCGGCCGTACCGGAACGCGGCATGCGCGTACATGGCAAAGTCGTTCTCAGCGATCTGACCTGGCGTGGCAATGTTGATGCAGCCTCGGTCGTTTGTACGACCAGCTTCGATGGTGGAGCCAACTGGCTTCTGGAGCGTTGCGGTCTCAACACCTCCAGCCTCCGCTACAAGGAAGATGTCCAGCCGCTGCAATCGGTCGGCGAACTGCTCGATCGGATGCAGCCGGTCAGCTTCCGCTGGAAGGAAAACGGCCACGAGGATCTCGGCCTGATTGCCGAGGAAATTGCCCGAATCGAGCCCCGCCTCGTATTTCACAACGAGGAGGGGGAGATCGAGGGCATCAAGTACAACCACCTCACCGCCCTGATCATCGGCGCCATGCAGGAACGTCAGCAGTCGGTGGATGCCGAGTTCGCGGCATTGAGAGAAATCCATTCGGCAGAACTTGCCACCAGGGACGCCCGAATCGCGACGCTGCAACACGAACTGGAGGAGCAACGCCAACTGCTGGAACAGCGCCTGGCGGCGGTTGAATCCTTGCTGGTCGAAGGCAAGGAAATGGCCCGGGCAGCAACGCCATAACAACATCGACACCACTTCCCCGGGCCGTTTCCTGCCGGCCCGGGGAAGTTCATCGCCCCCGTGCGGCACGAGTCGGACGAGTCCGCTCGAATACCACCCCACCCCGCAGCAGGCCGGGAGAACATCTGGCAAGAACCAACCTGCAAACCCCGGGTGATGTTCCGTAATGCACTGTTCGAACGATTCCCCCTGATCCGGATTCCGAACTGCTGCGGTTGCGGCAATGGCCAATCAATCCGGTTCTCAAGCGTGATGACGCGCAGAGCCCGAGACTGATCGACACGCTTTGGTCAGGCGATGATTCACGATGTGATCATGCGTTGCGCAAGCAACGATCCGGCCGCTATTTTCCTGCATGTTGCTGGCAAGGTCATGCATGCTCGGGGCCGGGGGATCATCACTCAGGGTCTTCTCGGGGTTACCCGATAAAGTATTTCATATACAGCCATAGCCCGGCGACGCTCAGCACAAGCAGGATCGGTGCCACCACCATGGGATCCCTGCGTTCCAGTTGGGCCAGGAACAGCTGAAGCTGGGTCAAGCGCGTTGCGTGACGTTGCAGCAGGGGCGTCACTCTCCGCTCGAACTGTTCATCGTCGATCAGGCTCTTGCCATTGCCAAGCCGGAATGGGACGAAATGCCGGTCCCATAGCATTGCATTGGAACCGTACTGCACTTCGCGTGGCTCGATTCGGAATACCGTTTCATCGTCCATCGCCAGCAGCAGCTGCTGTCCTTCCACGCCCAGCCTGTATCTGGTCCATCGGCCAATCTGGCGGGCGGCAACAATCATGAAAGCGCTCATGATCAACAACAGGCCCCACATCATGATCAGCAGATGATTCATGGTGCTGGCCTGATCCTCGGATACCGCACCCGTGATCGTGGTGTAGGTATACCAGATCAACAGCACAGTCATCACCGTGATTCCCACCAGCCCGGAAGAGACGGTCCGGCGAAGGTTGCCGAGGACTTTCTGATCATATTCGAACCAGTACGGTCCATCCTCGCCAACCACGACATGCCGCGAGGGGGATGCCGCATCGGCCGAACCTTCAGTCGCACCGGCCTTGCGCAGACCGAAGAGCAGAAAACCACCGGCCAGAGACAGCAACAGAGCCACCTGCAACCACAGCGTTCGAGTGCGTGCCGCCACCTCATTGCCAAGCTCTTCCAGGTAGCCGCCAAGACCGGGGGGCTCGACGGGGGTCAGAGACTCGTCAACCGGATCGAAGTACAGCAGCTCATCCGCTCCGAAAGTCGCCAGCATCAAGCCGTCACGGTAAGCCGTCAGATCGACCACATCGGTAAGCATGGGATCGTCGATGCGGTGAGCGCGCTGCCAATCGGGGTCGATGCGAAACAGCTCTCCGTTCATCATCGACATATTGGTCGACACCAACCACCAGTATCCGTCGGCGAAACCCAGGCGAATCGGCATACGACGCCCTTCGGTAGCGGCATTCCTGGCCACGCGAAACACCGTCTCGGATTCACCGAAGCGGTTGCCCGCAACCGTCATCCGGGTCACCCGGTGACCATTGGTATCGACCAGGTACAAGGCATCGTCGTTCCAGTGCAGATCATTGGGGAAGCGTGCCTGCGTGTATCGATCCAGGATCCGGCCGTTGCCGTCCAGCAGGTAAACCTTGTGTCGCCCGGTATCGGCCAGGGCAAAGCGCTCGCCAGGCAAGGCGACCATGGCGAAATCACCGTTGAGTTCGAGCTCACTTGCGCCCCAGCGATCGCATTGCAGCAATCCACTCCGGCAATGCTCGATGGTACTTCTGCCGCCGGTACTGGGCGACTGCCGCAGGAAACGCTGGATTCTGTCACGATGGGAGACCGACTTCCCACCGGTATTGATCAACCAACTGCCGTCCTCGAGTCCCAGCAAATCTCCCTGGTAGTGCTCGATGCCGCGGGGGCGAAAATCCAGGCTGCGTTCTTCCTCCACCGCCAGCCATTGGCCGGCAACGCGAACCAGCAACTGTCCGTCATGATCGGTCAAGAAACGATCCGGAAACGGTCTGACCAGCAGTGGGCTGGTCAGAAAATAGACCACCACTGCCAGAACGACCAGAATGATGAAAGGATATGCATAGCGATTATCTATGCTGAGATTCAGTACACTCCCGGACACCCTCAACTCCCCATGCCATCAATGGCAACAATCTCCCAGCCGCAATCTTACCCGATCTTGCCGGCAAAACAATCAAGCCGGAAGCAATGCAGATAGAATGATACGACTCATATCAGGAGCGCGTCTTGCATGGAATGGCTGAGCTGGGAAATACTCTACTGGCCGGCATGGGTACTTGCGATTGTGCTGATCCTGGTCGGCCTGGCGGGAACCATTCTTCCGGTCCTGCCCGGTGTGCCCATCGTGTTGCTGGGGCTGATCCTGATCGCCTGGCTGGATGGATTCGCGCATGTCGGTTTCTGGACACTGGCCTGGCTGTCAGTGCTGGCGCTGTTGTCGGTCATCATCGACTTCCTGGCCACGGCCGAGGGAGCGCGACGCTTCGGCGCCGGAAGACTGGCCATACTGGGCGCGGCCGTCGGGCTGCTGGTCGGCATCTTCTTCGGCCTGCCCGGCATCCTGTTCGGCCCGTTCGTGGGGGCGGTCATCGGCCACCTGATCGGCAAGGCCAACCTGGACGACTCCATGCGCGCCGGCGTGGGCGCGACCATCGGCGTGATGGTCGGCACCGCCTCCAAGATCGCGATTGCCTTCGTGATGCTGGTCTGGTTTGGGGTGGCTTGGTGGTTGTGACGGGTGAAAGGTTAACGGGTTAACGGGTTAACGGGTTAACGGGTTAACGGGTTAACGGGTTAACGGGATAATGGAATAATGGGAGGAGGATGATATGGCAATTCCAACCGATTGTCTGTGTCCCTGACGCTGGCTGATGCGTTTCGCTGACGCTACACGCATCCTACGAGACTCTGTTCCATTCGCCCATTAACCCATTAACCCGTTCACCCATTCACCGCCCTAGACAAACGCACTAACGCAAAGACTGATCAACCCTCCGGAAAAAATCCCCAACCCGAGGACGGCCACACCGTTGACGGTGAGGACGGCGCGGAAGTCGACCGGTGCCGGTACTCGCTCGGGCACGTCCGGCTCGTCGAAATACATCAGCTTGACTACGCGCAGGTAGTAGAACGCGCCGATGACCGCGGTGATGACGGCCAGCACGGCCAGGCCGGTGAAGCCGGCCGAGAGTGCTGCGGCGATGACCTGCCACTTGGCGAAGAAGCCGACGAAGACCGGAATGCCGGCCAGCGAGAACAGGATCATCATCATCAGAAAGGCGTGCCAGGGGTTGCGTCTGGCCAGCCCTTTGAAGTGGTCGAGCTGATCGGCTTCGACGCCGTTGTGCGAGAGCATGATGATGACGGCAAAGGCGCCGGCCGACATGATGGCGTAGACGATGGTGTAGAACATCGCCGCGGCATAGCCTTCCGGCGTGCCGGCAAGAATCCCGAGCAGCATGAAGCCCATGTGGGCGATGGTCGAGTAGGCGAGCATGCGCTTGATGTTGGTCTGGGCAATGGCTACGACATTGCCGATGATCAGCGACAGCGCGGCCAGTACCGCCAGCATCGCCTGCCAGTCGTCATGCAGGCCGATCAGGCCGTTGTCGAGCAGGCGGATAGCCAGGGCCAGGCCGGCCAGCTTGGGCACCGAGGCGATGAACAGGGTAATGGCCAGCGGGGCGCCGTGATAGACATCCGGCACCCACATGTGAAACGGCACGGCGCCGAGCTTGAAGGCGATACCGATGACCACGAACACCAGGCCGAAAGTCAGCAGCATGTCATCGCCGATGCCGCTGCCAAGAGAAGCACTGATCTCGCCAAGCTGCAGCGAGCCGGTGGCGCCGAAGATCAGGCTCATGCCGTAGAGCAGCATGCCCGAGGCCAGCGACCCGAGAATGAAGTACTTCATCGCCGCCTCGGAGCCGGGCAGCGAATCCCGGTTGAGCGCGATCAGGGCATAGGTCGACAGTGCCAGCAGTTCCAGGCCCAGGTAGAGCGTGAGCATGCTCGAGGCCGAGATCATCACCATCACGCCGATCAGGGCAAACAGGGTGAGCGTGTAGAACTCGCCCTTGAACAGCTTGAACTGCCTGAGATAGTACTTGGCGTAGACGTAGACGCCGGCAAGGATGATATAGCTGAAGACCTTGAGCACATCGCCAAAACGATCGCGCACGAAGGTGTCGGCAAAGGCATGCACGACCTCGCCGGGCGCCATCATCAAGCGCCCGGTCAGAATGGCGGCAAAGATGAGCGTGCCCACCGCCAGCGTATGCGTCAGCCCGCGCCGCTCTTCGGCAATGAACAGATCGGCCAGCAGAATGACACAGGCCATCGTCAGCACAAAGATCTCGGGCAACGCTAGTTGTAACTCGGAGATTGTCATCGTCTGTTCATTCGCTCGAATCTACTAGATTGACAAGGTTTCAGGTTTCAGCTTTCAGGATTCAGGATCGACTTCGGTCCTGACCTGAAACCTGAACCCTGAAACCTGAACCCTTCGCATTCATTCCACTTTCGACTGCATGATGTGCTCGACCAGGTTGGTGACCGAAGCTTCCATCATTTCGATGAGCGGATACGGCCATACGCCCACGCCGATGACGAGGACTGCGAGTACGGTCAGGACCAGCCACTCGCGCCGGCCCAGGTCTTTGAGCTTGCCCACGCCCTCGTTGGCGACCTCGCCATAGAACACCCGCTTGACCAGCCACAGGCTGTAGGCCGCGCCCAGGATCAGGGTGGTGCCGGCGACGAAGGCGAACCAGAAGTTGGCATGGAAGGCGGCCAGGATGACCATGAATTCGCCGACGAAGCCCGAGGTGCCCGGCAGGCCGGAGTTGGCCATGAAGAACAGCACCGCGAACATGGCGAACCAGGGCATGGTGTTGGCCACGCCGCCGTAGGCACCGATCTCGCGGCTGTGCATGCGATCGTAGAGCACGCCCACGGCCAGGAACATGGCACCGGAAATGAACCCGTGCGAGATCATCTGCACCATCGCGCCGGTGATTCCCAGCCCGGCGCCGGTGGTCTCGCCGGTGTTGCGGGCGATGGCAAAGGCCAGGAACAACCCGAGCGTAACGAATCCCATGTGCGAGATCGAGCTGTAGGCGATCAGCTTTTTCATGTCGCTTTGTGCCAGCGCGACGAAACCGATATAGGCAATCGCCACCAGCGACAGGCCGATGACCAGCCAGTCCAGCGCGGCGGCGGCATCGGGTGTGATCGGCAACGAAAAACGCACCAGACCGTAACCGCCGATCTTGAGCATGACCGCGGCCAGCACCACCGAACCGCCGGTGGGTGCCTCGACATGCGCATCGGGCAACCAGGTGTGCACCGGCCACATCGGCACCTTGACGGCAAACGCGATCAGGAAGGCCAGGAAGATCCAGATCTGGGCACTCAGCGCGATCGGGAAATCATGCAGCTCGAGGATGGCAAAGGTGCCCGACTGCAGGTACATCCAGATCAGCGCAATCAGCATGAACACCGAACCGAAGAAGGTGAACAGGAAGAACTTGATGGTGGCGTAGATGCGGTTGGGCCCGCCCCAGATACCGATGATCAGAAACATCGGCACCAGCATGGCTTCGAAGAAGACGTAGAACAGCAGCGCATCGAGCGCGGAGAACACGCCCACCATCAATCCCTGTAGCACCAGGAACGCGGCCAGGTAGAGATGCGGCTGGTTCTCTATCCGCCACCCGGCCACGATGATCAGTACCCCGATCAGGGTGGTCAGCAGAATCAGCGGCAGCGACAGACCGTCGATGCCCAGGTGATAGTTGACGTCGAAAGCCCCGATCCAGACGGTCTTTTCCTGAAACTGCATGGCCGATGTGGTGACGTCGAAGCCGGCGTAGAGCACCAGCGACAGCACGAAGCTGATCAGGGCGACGATCAGCGCCACCGGCCGTACCAACTTGGGTGCGCGCACGCCCAGGGCGGCAACGCCGAAGGCCGCGGCGATCGGAATCCAGATCAGCAGGCTGAGCAATGGCCAGTCGAGCATTCTTCCGATCCTTCTATTTCAGGAGCACGAACGACGCCACGAGTGCCACCAGGGCAACGACCATGACGAAGGCATAGTGGTAGAGGAACCCCGACTGGAGCTGGCGCAGCGCGCCGGACATGCGCCCGACCAGTCGCGCCGAACCATTGACCAGCCAGCCGTCGATGACCGTGCGGTCACCGCCCCGCGACAGACCGTCGGCCACTTTGAGCCCGGCACCCGTGAGCACCTTCTGATACAGCTCGTCGAACCAGTACTTGCGGTCGAGCACGGTCCACAACGGCATTGCACGGGCGCGAATACGCTCGGCCAATGACGGGTTGAGCAAGTAAACGTAGGTGGCGATGGCCACGCCCAGCATGGCCAGCCAGAACACCGGGGTGACGAAGCCGTGCAGGGCAAAGGCAAACGGCCCGTCGAACTTGTCGGCCAGGGCCAGCACCACGTCATTGGCCGCCCGCACGGTAATGGCATCGGACAACGCGCCGCCGAACAGCAGCGGCTCGACGGTGAAGTAGCCGATCAGCACCGAGGGAATGGCCAGCAGGATCAGCGGGACGGTCACGACCAGCGGCGATTCATGAGCAATGGATCTGGTTTCCTCGTCCATGCGCGTCGGGCCGTGAAAGGCCAGGTAGAGCATGCGGAAGCTGTAGAGCGCGGTGACGACCACGCCGGCGTAGACGGCGAAGGTGGCGAACGCGACCCCCGGCCTGTCGGCGAGCTTGACCGCCTCGATGATCAGGTCCTTGGAATAGAAGCCGGAGAAGAAGGGAAAGCCGATCAGCGCCAGCGAGCCGATCCAGGCGGTGGCCGCGGTGATCGGCAGGTACTTCGACAGCCCGCCCATCTCGCGCATGTCCTGCTTGTGATGCAGGGCGATGATGACCGACCCGGCGGCCAGAAACAGCAGTGCCTTGAAGAAGGCATGCGTCATCAGGTGGAAGATGGCGGCCGCGTAGGCCGATGCGCCCAGCGCCACGGTCATGTAGCCGAGCTGCGAGAGCGTGGAGTAGGCCACCACGCGCTTGATGTCGTGCTGGACGATGCCGACCAGGCCCATGAACAGGGCCGTGACCGCGCCGATGACCAGGATGAAGCTCAAGGCCACCTCGGAGGACTCGAAGATGGGCGAGAGTCGCGCGACCATGAAGATGCCGGCAGTCACCATGGTGGCGGCATGGATCAGTGCCGAGATCGGCGTGGGGCCTTCCATGGAATCGGGCAGCCACACATGCAGCGGCACCTGCGCCGACTTGCCCATCGCACCGATGAACAGACAGATGCAGATGAAGGTCATCAGCGACCATTCGGTCGCCCCGAAGATGGCAATGGTGGTGCCTTCGACCTCGCCGACCTGGCCGAAGACCTCGGCGTAGTGCAGCGACCCGAAGTACATCAGCACCGCGGCGATGCCCAGCAGAAAACCGAAATCGCCGATGCGGTTGACCAGGAAGGCCTTGAGGTTGGCTTTCGTCGCCGAATCCTTCCTGAACCAGAAGCCGATCAGCAGGTAGGAGACCAGGCCGACGGCCTCCCAGCCGAAGAACAGCTGCAGGAAGTTGTTGGCCATCACCAGCATCAGCATGGCGAAGGTGAACAGGTTGAGGTAGGCGAAGAAGCGCTGGTAGCTGTCGTCTTCGGCCATGTAGCCGATGGTGTAGACATGCACCATCAGCGAGACGAAAGTGACCACCACCATCATCAGGGCGGTCAGGCTGTCGATCAGAAAGCCGATCTCGAAGCGGATGCCGTCGGCCACGGCCCAGGTGTAGACGCTGTAATCGAGCACCGGCAGGCCGTTGAAGAAGACTTCCCATGCGACGTAAGCGGACAGCAGGAAGGACCCGGCCACCGCCCCGATCGTGACCCAGTGCGCCCCGGCCCGGCCCACCCGGTGCCGGAACAGCCCCGCGATCAGACAACCGATCAACGGCAGCAGCGGAATCAGCAAAATGACGGTTTCGATATTCACCAGCGAATCATCCCGTTTCTGGTTGCCATCTGTATGGCCTGATTCTCAACACGAAGGGCACGAAGAATGCACGAAGGGCACGAAGAAAACATTGATATTCCCTTCGTGTGCTTCGTGCTCTTCTTCGTGTCCTTCGTGTTATTCATTCTCCAGCTCCCCGTCGGCCCTAGCCCTTCAGATCGGCGATGTCTTCGACGTTGATGGAGCGGCGGTTTCTGAACAGCACGATCAGGATCGCCAGGCCGATGGCGGCCTCGGCGGCGGCCACGGTCAGGATGAAGAACACGAATACCTGGCCGTCCATGACGTCGAGAAAGCGCGAGAAGGCGACGAAGTTGATGTTGACCGCCAGCAGCATGAGCTCGATGCACATCAACAAGATGAGCACGTTCTTTCGGTTGATGAAGATGCCGGCCACGCTGATGGCGAACAGCACCGCACCCAGGGTGAGGAAATGCGCCAGTGTGAGCATGTCAGCCGCCCTCCCCTTCGGACTTCATCTTGACCAGGCGCACCCGGTCCTCGCGCCGGACCTTGACCTGCCGCCCCGGATCCTGGTGTTTCGCATCCGGCCGCCGGCGATGGGTCAGCGCGATGGCGGCGATGATAGCCACCAGCAACAGCACCGCGGCGATTTCGAAGGCGTAGAGGTAATCGGTATAGAGCAGCTTGCCTAGCTCGCGCGTATTGCTGTAGTCCTTGTCAGGGGCCTCGGGCATTGGCACGGCTTCCATGCCGCGCGTCCAGATGACCAGGAACAGCTGGATGGCCATGGCCAGCGCCACCAGCACGCCGGCGGGCAAGTAGCGGGTAAAGCCTTCGCTGCCCGGACTGACATTGACATCGAGCATCATCACCACGAACAGAAACAGCACCATGACCGCGCCGACATAGACCAGCACCAGCACGATGGCGAGAAACTCGGCATGCAGCAACATCCACAGGCAGGCGGCCGAGAAGAAGGCCAGCACCAGGAAGAGCACGGCGTGGACGGCGTTGCCCACGGTGACCACGCACAGTGCCGAGGCAATCAGTACCAGGCTGAACAGGTAGAAGACGATTTCGATGATGGGCATGGTATCGATCCGGGCCTTATCGGTACTTGGCGTCTTGCTCGCGGTTGGCCGCGATGCTGTCTTCGAAGCGCTCGCCGATGGCAAGCAGCTGCTGCTTGTCGACGACCTTTTCCTCACGGCTTTCCATGTGGTACTCGCTGATGTCGGTCAGTACGATGGAATCGACCGGGCAGGACTCTTCGCAGAACCCGCAGTAGATGCACTTGAACAGGTCGATATCGTAGCGCGTGGTGCGGCGCGTGCCGTCCTCGCGCTGGTGCGACTCGATGGTAATGGCCAGCGCCGGGCACACGGCCTCGCAAAGCTTGCAGGCAATGCAGCGTTCCTCGCCGTTGGGATAGCGCCTGAGCGCGTGCAGTCCGCGGAAACGCGGCGACTTCGGTGTTTTCTCTTCCGGGTAGTTGAGCGTCGGTTTCGGCGCGCGGCCGAAACGCCAGGTCACGCCCATGCCGCGCAGCAACTCCAGCAGCATCAGCGATCTGAGATAGCGGATGACGGCATTCATGGCATCAGCTCCCGTACCAGCCCAGCACCCGGAACACCCCGGCGACCATGATCCAGACGATGGTGATGGGAATGAACACCTTCCAGCCCAGGCGCATGATCTGGTCGTAGCGATAGCGCGGGAAGGTGGCGCGGAACCACAGGTAGAGGAAACAGAACACGGCGGTCTTGAGCAGGAACCAGTGGATGCCGCCGGCACCGAGGAAGGTATCGCCGATGACCGGAATGCCCTGGAACGGACTCAGCCAACCGCCCAGAAACAGCAGCGCGGCCAGTGCCGAGATCAGGATCATGTTGGCGTATTCGGCCAGGAAGAACACCGCGAAGGCCGAGCCCGAGTACTCGGTATGAAAACCGGCGACGATCTCCGACTCGCCCTCGGCCACGTCGAAGGGCGCGCGGTTGGTCTCGGCCACCCCGGAGATGAAATAGATTACGAACAGGGGCAGCAGCGGCAGCCAGAACCAGCTGAAGATGCTGCCCGACTGCGCGTGCACGATGGCCGAAAGATTGAGCGTGCCGGCCAGCACGACCACGCCGACCAGGGCGAAACCCATGGCGATCTCGTAGCTCACCGTCTGCGCGGCGGCACGCAGGCCGCCGAGCAGGGCGTACTTGGAGTTCGACGCCCAGCCGCCGATGAGAATGCCGTAGACGCCCATGGAAGTCAGCGCCAGCACGAACAGCAACCCGGCATCGATATCGGCCAGCACCAGCCAGTCGTCGAAGGGAATCACCGCCCAGGCGGTCAGCGCCGGGGCCAGCGCCAGCACCGGGGCGAGCAGAAACAAAAAGCGGCTGGCATTGGTGGGGACGATGATTTCCTTGAACAGCATCTTGAACACGTCGGCAAACGGCTGCAGTAGCCCCAGCGGCCCGACCCGGTTGGGTCCGCGGCGCGAATGCATGTAGCCGAGCACCTTGCGCTCGAAGTAGGTGAAGTAGGCCACGGCAATCGTGATCGGAAACACGATCATCATGATCTTGGCCCAGGTCCAGGCCAGCACGCCCAGCTGCTCCATCATCGGCAGGCCTCCAGGCGAATCTCGCCGCTGGCCGCGCCCAGTTCGTGGGTCACGCAACTTGCCGCCGGCAGCCATACCCCGCCCGGCGCGATGCGATCGTCGATTACCAGCGGCAGTTCCACCGAGGCATCGCCCTGGATGACGCGCACGCGGTCGGCATTCTCGAGGCCGTGGCGCTCGGCGGTGGCCGAATGCACGTGCGCGCGGGTCGGGCCGGCATGGGTGGTCTGTTGCAGTGCCGGGGCCCGCCGCAGCAGGGTGTCGCCCGCGTAGATCGGCACGTCACCGATGCGCCACAAGGTGTCGGCATCGGTCGCCTCCGGTTGCTCCAGACCCAGACTGCCGAAAGCGTCGACTGACTGATGCTCGCCGAGCCGATCGCTGACTTCATCCAGGGTGGCGAACTCGAATCCGTCGACCGAGGCCATTTCGCCCAGCCGTCGCAGGATCTTCCAGCCTTCGCGCGCCTGGCCCGGCGGCTTGCCGACGGCAGCCAGCCGTTCCCGGTGACCGTCGGCGTTGATCCAGGTGCCGCCGGTCTCGGGCACCGGTGCCAGCGGCAGCATCACGCTGGCCAGCCGTTCCATCTCCTCGCTGATAAAGGCGGTCACGGCAATGACCGAGTCGGCCTGTTGCAGCGCCGAGCCGGCCCGTTGCGGGTCGGCCAGGTCGAAACCGGGCTCGAGATCCCACAGCAGGTAGGTGCTTCGGGAATCGTCGAGCATGGCCCGGGCATCCAGCCCCTGTTCACCGGGCAGTGCACCGGCCGCGGCCGCGCCGGCACTGTTGGCCGGCCCGGGCAGAACCATCAAGGCAACGCCCAGTGCCTCGGCCAGCCATTCGGCCAGACCGCGAAGCCACCCGCCCTGGGCATGATTGAGCGCCCCGTCGCCGAGCAGCACGATGCCGGTTTCGGCCGCATCGAGCAGTCTGGCGACATGAAGATCCCGACTGTCGGGTTCGCGCGCGGCAATGAATTCACCCAGCGTGCCTTCGGGCAACGACCGCCCGCTGATCTCCGCTGCCGCCTTGGCCACCCGGGCCAGCGTGTCGACCATGGCCTGCGGCGCCACGATCAGGCGCTCGACCAGGTCGAAGTGAAAATCGTAGGCGACCGGGTTGAGATCTGCGATCTTTGCATCGCGCTTGCGCCAGGCAGTGCGTACGCGGTGCCCAAGCATGGGCTGTTCCTGACGAATATTGCTGCCGACCAGGAAGATGGCGTCGCCCCCGGCCAGGTCGCGCGTGGGCCGGTCGAGCCGGGCCAGTCCGGTACGCGGATGCGAGAAGTCGTTGACGCGCAGGCGGTGGTCGATGTTCTCACTGCCCAGACCGCGCGCCAGGCGGGCGGCCAGCAGGTGCTCCTCGGCGGTGGCGCGCGGCGACATCAGCACGCCCAGATCCTGCCCGGCATCCTTGAGACTTCCAGCGGCCACTTCGAGTGCCGTGTTCCAGTCCGTCTCGCGCCACCGCCCATCGACGCGAATGCGCGGCGTGGTCAGCCGGTCGGCACTGGCCAGGCCGAAGTGGCTGTAGCGGTCGCGGTCGGCCAGCCAGCATTCGTTGACCGCCTCGTTGTCGCGCGGCACGGCGCGCATGATGCGACCGCCGCGGGTGTGGTAGTGAAGATGCGAGCCAAGACAATCGTGCGTGCCAACATAAGGCCGCGCGCGCATTTCCCAGGGCCGTGCCGTGTGACGGAAGGGCTTGTTGGTCAGCGCGCCGACCGGGCACAGATCGATGACGTTGCCGGACAGCTCGGAGTTGATATTGCGCTCGACGAAGGTGGAAATCTCGGTGTGCTCGCCGCGACCGACCGCACCCAGCTCGGCGGTGCCGGCAATTTCCTCGAGAAAGCGCACGCAGCGCGTGCAGTGAATGCAGCGCGTCATGTCGGTGGCCACCAGCGGGCCGATATTCTTGTCCTTGACCACCCGCTTGCGCTCGGTGAAGCGCGAGACCGAGCGGCCATACCCCATGGACAGATCCTGCAACTCGCACTCACCACCCTGGTCGCAGATCGGGCAATCGAGCGGGTGATTGATGAGCAAGAACTCCATTACCCCGCGCTGGGCATCGACCGCACGCCGCGACTGGGTAAACACCTTCATCCCGTCCATGACCGGGGTGGCACAGGCCGGCAAAGGCTTGGGTGCCTTCTCCACGTCGATCAGGCACATGCGGCAGTTGGCAGCGATCGACAGCTTCTCGTGGTAGCAAAAGCGCGGAATATCGATCCCGGCCCGGTCGGTGACCTGGATGATCATCTCGCCCTTGCGCGCGGAAAGCTCGCGGCCATCGACCTCGATGGTGATGGTTTCCGTTGCGGTGGATTCGTCGTGTGGTGTTGCCATGGCTTAGATCTCAGGCACCGCGAGTGTTGGGGTGATTCGGGACTCGGGACTCGGGACTCGGGACTCGGGACCCGCTACTGATGGCACCGGGGCATTTGCTGCCGAAGTGGCTTCGACAAGAGTGGGAATGCTCCTTCGTTCGGAATCCGGGGGTTTTCCCGAGTCCCGAGTCCCGAGTCCCGAACACACAACCAACTTCACGCCGCCTCCCCAATCTTGTCGGCCACCATCGACCGCCCATGCTCCACGAAGTACTCGAATTCTTCGCGGAAGTGGCGGATGAAGCCCTGGACTGGCCAGGCGGCGGCTTCGCCGAAGGCGCAGATGGTGTGGCCTTCGATCTGGCCGGCGGCCGATAGCAGGAGATCGACATCCTCGGCCCGCCCCTGTCCGGCCATGATGCGCTTGAGTACGCGATACATCCAGCCGGTGCCCTCGCGACAGGGCGTGCACTGGCCGCAGGACTCGGCGTAGTAGAACCGCGCAACGCGGGTACAGGCCGCAACCATGCAGGTGGTTTCGTCCATGACGATGACCGCGCCCGAACCCAGGCCGGAACCGGCCTTCTGGATGGCGTCGTAGTCCATGGTCAATGCCATCATGGTCTGACCCGGCAGCACCGGCATCGACGAGCCGCCGGGGATCACGCCCTTGATGGCGTTGCCATCGCGCATGCCGCCGGCCATCTCCAGCAAGTCGGCAAACGGCGTGCCCAGCGGAATCTCGTAGTTGCCCGGGCGATTGACGTGGCCGGATACCGAGAAGATCTTGGCCCCACCATTGTTCGGCTTGCCCAGGTCCAGAAACCAGGGCGCCCCGTTGCGCATGATGATGGGCACGGAGGCCAGCGTCTCGGTATTGTTGATCGTGGTCGGCCGGCCCCAGGCGCCGAAGTTGGCCGGGAACGGCGGCTTGAAGCGCGGCTGTCCCTTCTTGCCTTCCAGCGATTCCATCAGCGCGGTTTCCTCGCCGCAGATGTAGGCGCCGGCGCCGAGGACGTTGTAAATGTCGATATCGATGCCCGAACCCATGACGTCACGACCGAGATAACCCGCCTCGCAGGCTTCTTCAAGAGCGGCTTCAACCCGCTCGAACGGCTCGTGATGAAACTCGCCGCGCAGGTAGTTGTAGGCCTTGGTCGCGCCCATGGCGTAAGACGCGATGGCCATGCCCTCGAGCAGGGCGTGCGGGTTGTAACGCAGGATGTCGCGGTCGTGGCAGGTGCCCGGCTCGGACTCGTCGGAGTTGCACAGCAGGTACTTCTGCCCCGGCGCCGAGCGCGGCATGAACGACCACTTCAGGCCCGCCGGAAAGCCGGCGCCACCGCGTCCGCGCAGAGCCGAGTTCTTGATCGTCTCGATGATCTCTTCCTGCGGCGTCTTCTCGCGCACGATCTTCTCCCAGGCCTGCCAGCCGCCGTGCTTGCGATACGCCGCCAGCGTCCAGCAGTTGTCCTCGTCGAGATGCGTGAAGCAGATGTGGTGGTTAGGCATGGGGGGTGCCTCCGGAGGTGTTCGCGGGTCGCTTCGCGGTGTGCGACTCCGGATTGATCCGGGACTCGGGACCCGGGACTCGGGACTCGGTCAGGAGCCGGGACTCGGGACTCGGGACTCGGGACTCGCTACTGTGGGCGTGGTGGCGGCTGCTGCCGAGCTGGCTCCGGCAGAAGTGGGGATACTCCTTCGTTCGGAACCTGGTGGTTCTTCCGAGTCCCGGGTCCCGAGTCCCGAACCCCGATTCCAGAGCCTCCGGCATCGCACTCCGCCAATCGAACCTCCCTGTCACACCAAAGCCCCCCATCATTCCAACCCGTCAAGAATCTCGTCGACCTTCTCGGGCGTGAGATTCTCGTGGTAGTGGCCGTCGACGATCATCATCGGGGCTCGGACGCAGGCGGCCAGGCATTCTTCCTCGCGCTTGAGGAAGATGCGTCCGTCGGGCGTGGTTTCGCCGATGCGTGTGCCCAGTTTCTTTTCGATGTGTTCGACGATGCGGTCCGAGCCGCACAGCATGCAGGAGATGTTGGTGCACACCGAGATCGAGTGGCGGCCGACCGGCTCGGTCTCGATCATGGAATAGAAGGTCGCCACCTCGTAGACCCACACCGGCGGCACGTCAAGATAGTCGGCGACCGCGTCCATCAACTCGCTGCTGACCCAGCCGCCGTTTTGCTCCTGCACGGCCATCAGCGCCTGAATGATGGCCGAGCGCCGACCTTCGATCCCCTCGGGAAACTTGGCCCGCCAGTGGTCGATGGTCTTGCAGCTCTTGCCCGAGAGCAGTTCCTTTCTGCCCTTGAGAGGTTTGTCGGTGGCTTCGATAGTCATCGATCAATCTCCCCGAACACAATATCCTGCGTGGCGATCAAGGCGGGAATATCGGCCAGCATGTGACCCTTGGCCATCTCCTGCATGGCCGACAGGTGCGCATATCCCGGCGCTCGCAGATGCACGCGAAACGGCTTGTTGGCTCCGTCGGAGACCAGGTAGCAACCGAACTCGCCCTTGGGCGCCTCGACGGCGGCATAGGTCTCGCCTTCAGGCACACAATAGCCTTCGGTGAACAACTTGAAGTGATGAATGAGCGCTTCCATGTCGTCCTTCATCTCTTCGCGCGTGGGCGGTGCGACCTTGAAATTGCGGATCATCACCGGACCCGGGTTGTCCCTGAGCCAGGCGATGCACTGCTTGATCATGCTCGCGGACTGGCGCATCTCCTCGATGCGCACCAGGTAGCGGTCGTAGCAGTCGCCGTTGCTGCCGACCGGAATGTCGAAATCCATTTCGCGGTATCGGGCATAGGGCTGCTTCTTTCTCAGATCCCACTCCACGCCCGAGCCGCGCAGCATGGGACCGGTAAAGCCCAGTTGCACGGCCCGATCGGGCGAGACGGCACCGATGCCGACGGTGCGCTGCTTCCAGATGCGGTTGTCGGTCAAAAGCGTTTCGTAGTCGTCGACGCGGTTGAAGAAATCGTCGGCAAAGGCCTCGAGAAAATCGAGCAGCGAGCCCTCGCGCCACTGGTTCATGCGATCGAGATCCTTGCCCTTGCGCCAGGGCGACTCGGCCACCTTGGGCATTTCATCGGGCAGGTCACGGTAGACGCCACCAGGTCGGTAGTAGGTGGCATGCATGCGCGTGCCCGACACCGCCTCGTAGGCATCCATCAGGTTCTCGCGCTCGCGAAAGGCGTAGAGAAAGACGGCCATGGCACCGAGGTCGAGAGCGTTGGAGCCGATCCACATCAGGTGATTGAGAATGCGGGTGACCTCGTCGAACATCGTGCGGATGTACTGCGCCCGCTCGGGTGGCTCAATGCCGAGCAATTGCTCGATGGCGCGCACGTAGGCGTGCTCGTTGCACATCATCGAGACATAGTCGAGCCGGTCCATGTAGCCGATGGAATGGTTGTAGGGCTTGGACTCGGCCAGCTTCTCGGTGGCCCGGTGCAGCAGCCCGATGTGCGGGTCGGCACGTTCAACCACTTCGCCGTCCATTTCCAGGATCAGGCGCAGAACACCGTGTGCGGCCGGATGCTGCGGCCCGAAGTTCATGGTGAAGTTGCGAATCTCGCTCACTGTTCGCCCCCCTCCAGCTTCTGGTCGATGTAGCGGCTGTCGCGGCGAACCACGCGGGCGACGGTCACGCGCGGTTCGATCTCGACCGGCTCGTAGACCACCCTGCCCTTGTCCTCGTCGTAGCGCACGGTGACATTGCCGATCAGCGGGAAGTCCTTGCGGAAGGGGTGACCAATGAAACCGTAATCGGTCAGGATGCGACGCAGATCGGGGTGCCCCTCGAAGACGATACCGAACAGGTCGAAGGCCTCGCGCTCGTACCAGTTGACGGAATTCCATACCTCGATGAGCGAATGAATGACGGGCAGTTCGTTGTCGGGCAGGAAGCAACGCAGACGCAGGCGGCGATTGTGCCCGAGCGAGAGCAGGTGGACGACGACAGCAAAGCGATTGGGAATGTCGGCAGCCTCGGGGCGTTCTGCCCAGGAAAACCGCCCCGGTCCCAACGCATCGGCGGCACGGGAAAATCCCTGGCTGGTCGCCTCGGCCGTCTCCCATTCGTCGTCACCGAAGCCCAGGTAATCCACACCGCACAGATCGATGAGCTGTTCGAATGCCAGATCGGGCTCGTCGCGCAACAGCCAGGCCGAATCGAGCCAGTGCTCATGGCCGATCTCCACGGTCAGTTGCCCCCGATACTCGGTCATCGAGACGATGCGCCCGCCGAGCGCATGGTTCAGGGCCTGAACCAGCGGCTGGTTGCGTTGCGAGTAAGTGCTCATGAGCGCGCAATCGTGTTGGTGCGGCGAATCTTCTTGTAGAGCTGCAGTACGCCGTAGACCAGGGCTTCGGCCGTCGGCGGGCAACCGGGTACGTAGATATCGACCGGCACGATGCGGTCGCAACCGCGCGTGACCGCATAGGAATAGTGGTAGTAACCACCGCCGTTGGCGCACGATCCCATGGAAATGACCCACTTGGGGTCGGGCATCTGGTCGTAGACCTTCCTGAGCGCCGGGGCCATCTTGTTGCACAGCGTGCCGGCCACGATCATCACATCGGACTGGCGCGGGCTGGGCCGGAAGATCATGCCGAAGCGATCGAGATCGTAACGCGAGGCGGCCGAGTGCATCATTTCGACGGCACAGCAGGCCAGACCGAAGGTCACCGGCCACATGCTGCCGGTACGCGCCCAGTTGATCAGGGCATCGGCACTGGTGGTGACAAATCCTTTCTCCAGCAGGGGATTGTCCGCGCCTGGCTTGAGAATATCGTCGACCGGGCCGTCGGGGGCCGGGTTGTGCATGATGTCACTGACTACTCCCATTCCAGCGCTCCCTTCTTCCATTCATAGACAAAGCCGATGACCAGGATCAGCAAGAACACGCCCATGGCAACCAGGCCGGTCACGCCGACATGGTCGAGGGCGACCGCCCACGGAAAGAGAAAGGCGATTTCCAGGTCGAAGATGATGAAGAGAATGGCGACAAGGTAGAAACGCACGTCGAATTTCATGCGCGAGTCTTCGAATGCCTCGAAACCACACTCGTAAGGGGAGAGTTTTTCGTCAGACGGATTGCGGGGACCGAGAATGCCCCCGACGATCAGGAGCGCCACCCCCATCCCGCATGCGATGGCCAGAAACAGCAGGATCGGAAAGTATTCAGCCAGCATGGTTGACCGTCGTCCTGAGCGATTCCCGTGGTGGGGCGGGACATCGCATCCTTGCAGATTATATGGTGCCGAAGGCCGGACTCGAACCGGCACGGCCGTTAGGCCACTGCCCCCTCAAGACAGCGTGTCTACCAATTCCACCACTTCGGCATTTATATCAAACGAACCGTGAACAACTCATTGTTCCGGAGGGTCGGGGAACACCTCGTCGTCGACCACCGATTCGTCTTCGTCCTCATCGGGCAGGGCCAGGAATTCGTCGGCATCGCCAGCCTCGACTTCCTCGGCGGTCGGCAGCGGAGCCACCTGGCCGGCAATCCCCAGATCATCGGGTGCATCACCTACGCCGCCGGTCCGGGCCACCATGACGGCCATCGACAGGCTGATGGCGAAGAAGGCCACGCCCAGCCAACTGGTCAGCCGTGTCAGGAAGCTGGCCGCGCCGCGCGAACCGAATACCGTGCCCGAGGCGCCGGCACCGAAGGCCGCGCCCATGGTCGCACCGGGGCCGCGCTGAACCAGCACAATGGCAATCAGCGATGCCGCCAGCAGAACGTGGAAAACGATCAGAACCGTGTACATTTGCAATCAGTCTCAAAAAGTTGGTTGCGTCAGGCTGCCTGGTAAATGGACATGAACGACTCGGCCTGCAGCGAGGCGCCGCCGATCAGGCCTCCATCGATGTCTTCACAGGCAAACAGCTCCGCAGCGTTATCGG
>SLIA01000121.1 GCA_007135935.1 Wenzhouxiangella sp. | reverse complement strand
TCGGCCTTGATGGCGGCGACGAACACCAGCGTGGCCTGGACCAGCAGTACGTGGACCAGGTTGGGCAGCAGGTGACGAACAATGATGCGCGCCGGCGGGCTGCCGCCGGCGCGCGCCGCTTCGATGAAGCCGGTCTGCCTGATGCGCATGGTTTCGGCCCGTACGACCCGTGCGGTCATGGTCCAGAAGGCGACGATCATGGCCAGGTGCATGGCCATGGCATGGCCTTCGAGTGCGAAGGCGATGGCGACCACGAACAGGTAGAAGGGGATGGCGTCGATGGTTCCCTTCAGCCAGAGGATCAGTTCATCGAGCGTGCTGCCGCTGCAATACCCCGCCAGTGCGCCGAGCAGGCCACCGACCGCACTGCTGGCCAGCGCCACCAGCAGGCCGATTTCGAACGCGGTGGCCGTGGCGGCCACCGTGCGCGCGAGAATGTCCTGCCCCAGCCGATTGGTGCCCAGCCAGTGGTCGCCCGACGGCGGGGCCCACATGGTCCCGACGATTTCTCCCCAGCCGTCGGCCCAGAGTCCGAGCCAGACGCCGCCGGCGGCTGCCACGTATGCGAGCACGATCGTTGGCGCAAGCCAGCCACTCGCCCGGAATGGCCGCGACTCGGGCCGCACCTGAATGGCCGGCATTTCCTTCATGCCAGCCGGATTCTCGGATCGGCCAGACGGCACAGCAGGTCGGCGACCGTGGCGGTCACGACGAACAGCACGGCACTGAGGCCGACGATTGCCATGATCACCGGCTGGTCACCGGAGAGCATGGCCTGATAGGTCGCTCGACCGATCCCGGGAATCGAGAAATGGCTTTCGATCAGCAGGCTGCCCGAGATGACCAGTGTGGGAACGGAATAGACGATGCGGGTCGTGATGGGCAGCAGGCAGCCGCGCAGGACATGCCGGCACATGATGCCGATCGGGCCGGCACCGTAGGCGTGCGCGGTGCGCACGTGATCCGCGTTCATGGCGTTGACCAGCATGGCCCGGAAAAAGCGTGTGTTGTAGCCGATGCTGGCCAGTACGAAAGCCAGCGTGGGGATGGTGACATGGGCCAGATAACTCACGGGTCCGGTGACTTCCCAGCCGCGCACGGGAAACCAGCCCAGCCAGACCCCGAATACACCCTGCAGGCCGATGATGATGATCACGAACGACAGGCTCATGCCGACAACCGACATGCCGGTGACCAGCCGGTCGATACGCCCGCCGCGGTGCCAGGCGGCGACCATGGCCAGCAACAGGGCCAGGGTAGTGCCGATCAGAAAGCCGGGCGCCAGCAGCAGGACCGAAACCGGCAATGTCCGGGCCAAAAGATCGCGTACTTTCTCGCCGCTGGTCTCGGTATGGCCGAGATCGAGCGTGGCGAGGCGTCTTAAGTAATGCGTGTAACGCAGCCAGAAGGGCTGGTCCTGCCCGAGCTCGCTGTGCACTGCGGCGAGGTCGGTCGCGGTCGGATTCTTGCCCAGCATCGCATAGGCGGGATCAGGCCCGAAGTGCACGGTCAGGGTGAAGCTGATCAGGGTGACGCCAAACAACAGCGGCAGTGCTCCTGCCAGCTTGCGGGTGATGAATCGCAGCACTTCGACGCGAGGCGTCAAGGCGCGGCCCCGATGCCGACAAAGCGCAGGAAGTAGCCACCGAGCATCTCGCGGTCAGGCAGCATGTGAACGTGTTGGTGCCAGAGGTGCAGCCTGGTGCGCGACAGGCTGCCGATATACACGCAGTCGTCAACGACCACTTCGTTGAGCCGTCGGTAAAGCGCGGTTCGCTCCTCGCCGGGCTCGAGGCCTGCGGCGCGCTCGAACAGTCGGTCGAACTCGGGGTTGCTGTAATTGAAGCTGTTGGCGCCGGGTGCTGCATTGGGGCCGTAGAACAACTGCAGGGCGTAGAGGGCATCCGGCCAGGCCATGGTCCAGCCGATCAGGAAAAGATCGAGTTCCCCGCCGGCGATCGCACGGGAAAAGTCGCCGAAACTGGCGAAGGCCCGCGAACGCAGTCGCTGTTCCGGAATGCCGGCAGTTTTCATGCGGGCACGGAACTGCTCGAACATCTGGCGTTGATGAACGCTGGCTTCCATGCCATAGGTCAGTCGGGGCAGGGTTTCGGGCGTCCAGTGGTGGTCGGCGAGGCGCCGGCGTGCCTGCTCCGGATCATGGCTTGTCGACTCGGTACCGAGCGCCGGGTCGAATGCTTCGACGAATGGCGGTATGACGCCCGGAAAGACCTCGCCCAGGCCATGGTAGAAAGTGTCGTTGCGTTCCTGCCAGTCGAAGGCTTCGCGCATGGCGCAGCGCAGCGCGCGGTTGGCACGGTCGATGTCCTGGTCGGGGTGATGGCCGACGGCCTCGTTGGCCATGTTGAACCCGTAGAGCACGAAACCGGTTTCCGGTGCAGCGAGGGAGTGGTAGCGCTGCTCGATATCCGGCCGGAAACGAATCGGGTCGCGAGACTCGAGCACACGGCCAGCCTGCTCGGGCGGCACCATGACGCTGTCTACTTCGCCGGCGATGAAACTGCTCCAGCGCGCCGATGGCTCGGGGATGAAGTGGATTTCCAGCCGGTCGACGAACGGATACGGTTTCCCATCCAGGGTTTCGAGACCGAGTTCGCCATGAACTTGCCGGTCGTGTCCTTCCTCGGCCAGGTCCAGCGAACCCCGGTCGAACTCCGGATTGCGCTCGAGCACCGCCCGGCTTTCGTCGAAGCGCTCAAGCACAAACGGGCCTGAACCCACCGGCCGGACACCGAACTCCCGGCCATGGTGCTCGACTGCCTCGCGCGGCACCACCGCCGACAGGGCCATCGCCAGGGTATACGGCAGTTGCGGGTAGGGCTCGGTCAGCTCGATCACCAGCGTCTTGTCGTCGACGGCATACAGACCGTCGATGCGCTGATCGGGATCGGCGCCGTCCTCGGCCCAGTCCTCGAGGCCGGCGATCCTGTCGCGCCACAGCCAGGCCCCCTGCGAGCGGGTGGCGGGATCGAAGTGACGACCTATCGAGTACACCACATCGTTGGCAGTGACTTCCCGGCCCCGGCCGCCGGGAAAGGCGGCATCGTCGGCGAATTTCACGTTCTCCCGCAACCGGATGGTCCAGACCAGGCCGTCGTCGGACACCTCGGGCATCTCTGCGGCCAGGTTGGGCGCCAGTTCATACGGTCTGGACAGGTATCGGTAACGGAACAGGGTGTCGTACAGATTCACCACCAGGGTGGAGGAGTAGACATTGGCTGCGTGGGCCGGGTCGAGGCTGGATGGCGTGCCGTCGATGGTATGGCGATAGACAGCCGGCCGCGGCTCGTCGCTGCTCGGGGATTCGCAGGCGACAAGCAGCACGGCGGCAATGGCGACGCAGGCGGTTCTGGCGAAAGACATCGACTTCTCCAAGGTGCACCGGAAGGTTAGCGGAAGCAGCCGAGCATGCACAACCGCATCGGCCATGGCCGCTCGGCAGTTGTCTCGGGAAAATTCGGTTGATGTCGGAAATCATGACTTGACAGGACAGGCAAATGCCGATACTGTCGATTGCCATAAATGGCAAACGCCATAAATGAGGAATTATTGAATGGTCAGTCAGATTGCCGGGTACATGTCGTTGACCGCCACGGTGGACCACTGCGCTTTCGCCGCGCAGCAGATCCGGGCGCTGCGGCCGGAGGTACAGGCATTCGGCGTCGATCAGGCCTGGTACGAGTTGCTGGTCCGTCCCGATTCCAAATGTTTCAGCGGTTCACCGGGGGCGTTCGTCGATTGCCTCTACCGGCATCGCTCCCCCTCGGCGACCGATATCGAAGTGCTCGATCGCGCCGCCCGCTGGCTGGCCGAACGGTTCGAACCGACCCGCATCAGCATCAACGTGCATCCGCAATCGCTCACGGCCGGCCATTTCGTGGATTGTGTGTCGCGGCACCAGTATTCACTTGCCGGGCAGGGCCACTCGCTTTGCCTGGAGTTGATCGAATTCGGGGACTGCATTGATCGCAAGACCCTGATCGACAACGCGCAGTTGTTGCGCCGGCGGGGTGTGTTGATTGCGCTGGATGATTTCGGCAGCCGACTCAACTGCTTCGACCTGTGCGCGGCCGGCATCGTCGATGTGCTCAAGATCGACAGCAATCTGATCGGGGGGCTCGATCGACAGGCCAACCGACGCGCGATTGTCGACTGTGTAACCACGCTGGCAAACGGGCTGGGCGGCAGTGTCGTGGCCGAGGGGGTCGAGCGCCGCGAGGAGCTGGGAGCAATAACCGAAATGGGCGTGACCTATGCCCAGGGCTATTACCTGCACAAGCCGGAAATCATGGAGATTTGAAGATGGGACAGGCGCTTTCCCGAACGCAAGACCAGGCCCAGGTCGGTTGGCTGATCAGCGCCATGGTACGCATGATCCGTCCGCTGGTGCGATTCGCCGTCGGCCGGGTTTCGTGCAGCGCGTTGATCGAATTGGTGCGCGAGATCTATGTCCATGAGGCGCGCTGTTATCTGGAGGCGGAGAATCCCGCAAAGCGAGTCACCACCTCAGCACTGTCATTGCTGTGCGGCATGGATGGACGCGCGATCAAGGCCTGTGAGACCGGAAAGCGCGAGCTGGCCCTGGCCGACATGTGTTCCGAGGCGGCGATTCTCGAGATGTGGACCATGGATGAAGCCTTTCTCGATCCGGAAAGCGGTCAACCGGCCGAACTGCTTATCCACGGTCCGCACGGCACATTCCAGCGCCTGGTCAGCCGGGCCGCCGGGCGCGCGGTCACGCCTCAGACCGCGCTCGACCGACTGCTTGAAAGCGGCAACGTCCGACTGAGTGAAGACGGCACCCGGGTGCAGCTCGTCGATCCCTTCTTCATGCCGGTCGCGCCATCGGAGCGCACGGCAATCGAGGCCGGCAGTTTCGCGATCAACCGGCTCGGCAAGGCCATCATGCACAACACCAATCGCTTCAATGACAGCGATCCGCGCTGGCTGCAGCAGGACCGCTGGTCGACCAGTATCCCGGCGGAATGCATCGATGTCGTTCGTGCCGAGATCCGGGAAATACTCGAACGCAACATTCACCAGGTCGAGGACTACGTCAAGGAACGTGAAAGTCTCGAGCTCGACAGTACCGAGTGCTCCATCGGGATCGGTTGGTACTACTGGGAAGATTTTGGCAGTGGTGATCCGGGCGCAGAAAGCCCGGAGCGGAAATGACAGCCTCATACAGGAGGAAGGCTATGACAGGAGAAGTTGGCAAATCAGGTACCGGAATCGGCAAGAGCGGGACAGGCGTGGCTCTGGGCGGCGCACTTTCGCTGGCCCTGACAACGCTTGTGCTGCTGACGGTGCCCGTCCAGTCGTTGGCGGGCTCGGGACTCATGGTGACAGAGCACAACAATCACTTGGTGCTGTCACTGCATGCCGGCGATCAGGTGGTCGTGGGTGCAGTTTCCAGATCGCAGCTGGAAGGTGGCTACAAGGCGTTTGCCCTGCATAGCGCACTTGACTTCGGCGAGGAAGAGGTGGGCTTCCGCCCACTCATCAAGGGATCGGGCAGTGGCGCCTCGGGCGAGTCCGATGACTCCGGTGATGCCAGTCTGTTGATCAAGGGTTCGGGTAGTGGTGCCTCTGGCGAGTCTGTCCGGGGTCCGGGAGCGAGTCTGCTGATCAAGGGTTCGGGCAGTGGTGCTTCTGGCGAGTCGGCCTGCGATCAGGGCGCCAGCCTGCTGATCAAGGGCTCGGGTAGTGGCGCCTCGGGCGAGTCCATCCGGGGTCCGGGAGCGAATCTGCTGATCAAGGGCTCGGGCAGCGGTGCTTCGGGAGAATCCGCTTGTGACCAGGGGGCAAGCCTGCTGATCAAGGGTTCGGGCAGTGGCGCTTCGGGTGAAAGCGCCTGCGGCTGCACGTTGCAGGATTCCGTCTGGGGTGTTGCCGAGGTCGTTGTCGACGAGTTCGGTCTCCAGTTGCTGATCCATCGCATCGACCAACAGGGGCTGCGGGAGTACATGGTGGCGTCCATCGAGACAGCAGGCAGTGCTGTCAACAATCAGGTGCTCCGTCCGGATTTCGTGGACGTGCCGTAGACGCAAGAAAGAGTTTGCTGAGGGGCGCTTGAATCGCCGATCCCCTTCCTACCCCGAACAGGCGATTCATGCGCTGTTGGCATGCCCCGGCACGTCGCTGCCGGGGCTTTTTATGTGCGCCAGGCATGGCGCGAAGCGCCATGGACTGGCGCTTTCAACCGTGGAGGGAAACCGAAGCGGGAAGTGACGTGGGGGTGGAAGTCCCCTGGGGACCTGAGATGACCGGGA
>SLIA01000021.1 GCA_007135935.1 Wenzhouxiangella sp. | reverse complement strand
CATCGGGGTGCAGGATTCGATCAGCTGGGGGCTGATGCTCGCCGAGGCCGGACAGGACATCCTGGCCGGCCAGTACATGAATCTCCTGGCCGCATCCCTGGCGCTTTTCGGACTGGTCATGGCCGGAAGCCTGCTCGCCGACCGTCTGCAGGACCGACTCGACCCACGCACACGAAATCGCGGCACCGTCGGACACCCGGGCCGGTAACGACAACCGTGACCACACAGGAAACGGTATGATGGAGCGATCTGTCGTTTCTGTCCTGGAGCCGCCCTTGTTGCACTCGACTCGAAGACTGATGCCGGCTGCCCTGATTGTGCTTTGCCTGACCGCCGCCTGTCAGATCAGCCCACCGCGCATCAGCAGCGACATGTTGCGCGTTGGCATCGATTCGCTGGAATATCGCGACGAGACGATTGTCGTCGACCTGGCCATGCGCAACCTCAACGAAAGACCGCTGAGCTACGAGGCGCTCGAACTGGAGCTGACCCTCGACGGCGAAAAGCTCCTCAGTACCCGGCACCCGGAACCGTTCACCCTGCCGACACGCTCACGTGAACTGGTGCGCATCGACAGCCAGGCCGAGACCGTTGGCCTGGAACGCCTGGTCGCGCTGGGCGCCGGCCAGACCGCGCCCCTGCGCTGGAACATCACCCTGACACTGTTCGACCGTCACGGGCGTGAAAGGCCGGTCAACTATGACGGCTGGTTGCACGTGGTGCCCGGCCAGCAGAATCGTTTTCGCTAGCTTTCGGATGTCATGAAACCACGCTTTGTCATTCTCTCCTGGCATTCCATCCGGGTGCTGGACAATCGCTACGCAGACAACGACCTGATTGCCTTTGGCGAGGATCTGGCGACGCTGGATGCGCTGGGCTGGACCGTGCTGCCGCTGGCCGACGCCCTGGCCGGCCTGAACACGGGAACTCTGCCGGACAAAACGGCGGTGCTTACCGCCGACGACGGCTCGATCATGGACTTCGAGACCTTCGATCATCCCACCTGCGGCGTGCAGACCAGCCTGGCCGAACGTCTTCGCCGGTTCCGCGATGCACTGCCGGCAGACAATCGCCATCGACCGCACCTGAGCGCTTTCGCCATTGCCTCGCCCGACGCGCGCGACGAGCTTGACCGCACCGACTACATGAGCCTGAACGTATGGCGCGACGACTGGTGGGCGAAAGCCAATGCCAGCGGCCTGATCAGCGTGGAAAGCCATAGCTGGGATCACAACCACGGCTCGCTTAAGCGCACCGTGCAACGCGACAATCGTCGCGGCGACTTCCGCTACATCGACACCGAGGCCGAATGCCGGGCCGAAGTCGACCAGGCCAGCGACTACATCGAGCGATGCGCCGGCCGACGTCCCCGCTTTTTCGCCTACCCCTATGGCCAGGCCAGCGATTACATCCGCCATGAATACCTGCCGCGCCGGGGGGCGGCACTGGGGCTGGAAGCAGCCCTGGCCTGCGACCCGGAGCCGGTCACCGCCGACAGCGATCGCTGGCACCTGCCCCGCTACATGTTCGCCCGCGACTGGAAGGAGCCGGGCGACCTGGAGAAATTGCTGGCCGACGTAAAAGCGCCCGGTTGATCAGGATCAACTGGAACACGCGGTTGACAGCAGACAATCGCGCCTGCAAATTCAGATTCCATCCATCTTTCGTCGACAGGGAGCGATCATGCAGCAGCAGGGCAAACAGGAAGTCTTCGAGGTCTACACCCGCCGCAAGGTCAAGGCCGCCACCGTCTGGCTGCACGGCATGGGCGTCAACGCCGAAGACCTCAACCCCATCCTGGTCAACCTGCGCCAGTCACGCGAGATCGGACTGCACTATATCGCCCCCAATGCACCCCTCAAACGCATCACCGTCAACGAAGGCATGCCGACCCGGGCCTGGTTCGATGTGCGCGGCGAACCCGGCGAGGCCCCGCTGGACCGCGAGGGCATGGACGAGAGCACGCGCACGATCCACGACCTGCTCGATCGCGTTCGCGAGCAGGGCCGGGAACCCGGCCACATCATCCTGGCCGGTTTTTCACAGGGGGCGACGCTGGCCCTGCACGCCGGCCTGCGCTACCCGCACGCCCTGGCCGGTATCGTGGTGATGTCGGGAGAACTGCTGTTCGCCGACAGCCTTCTGGACGAGGCGGAAAGCGCCAGTCGCCAGACCCCGATCCTCATGCTGCACGGCGAAAACGACCGGGCGATACCCATCGACGATGCCCGCGCCAGCCGCGACGCCCTCCAGTCCAGCGGCTACCAGATCGAATGGAACGAGTATCCCATCGAACACACGGTCTCGCCGGAAGAAGTCGAACGCGTCGACGACTGGATCCACCACCGCCTCACCGAAGCGCTGGCGAGGTGATTGGTCGTTTTGTCGTTTTGTCGTTTTGTCGCTTGGTCTTTTCGAAACGACTAAGCGACGAAAAGACAAAACGACAAAACGACCAAACGACAAACCGACAACCCTACCAATCCAGCTCCCGGCTGGGCATCAGCCAGGCATCGTCGGGAACGTGTCCGGCGTCGACGGCTTGCTGGTAGCCGGCCGAGAACAGCTCCAGCACGTCGTTCAACGCCTCCTCCACGCTGCCGTAGCGCTGGGTCTCGCTCATTGACGGGCTGCTCGCTCCCGGAGGCTGCAAGTAGTGGCTTTGCGCCACCTCAAACCAGTCGTCGTCCAGGCTGCCGAAGATCCGCACCCGGATCATTTCCGACAAACCCTCCAGCTCGAAACAGTATTCACCGACGAAACGGCGAGCATTGACCACGCCGGGGCGACGAAACATCTGCCTTGACACTTTCTCTTGCTGTTCGCTCATGGGCCGTTCTCCTTCAAGGTTACGGGCCGCGCCCCGAGACAGTCTGTCTGCAACAAAAGCCCCTCGAGTTGCGCCAGATCAAATAAGCAATTAACGTACTCATTCAGAATCATATATCCAGTTTACATGTCCCGGAGCGGGACAAAGGCATGAGACAGCGGATGAATCCGACTGTGCACCAGCAACGGTCAGTGCCATCGGCACTGTACGGGCGCCCGACAGCCACGGAGGCCATGTGACTCGCATTCTGGCGGTACTGGGCCTCTCGATACTGCTTTTCGGGCCGGCACAGGCCGACCCCCGAGACGGTGCCCTGGCCGAGTTCTTCCCCGACGCCGAGCGCGCCGGAGATCCCGCCGGCGAGCCGCCGGCCCGCCCGGTCTACCGTGACGACGAGCAGATCGGGCTGATATTCGAAACCATTGACGTCGCGCCCATTCCCGCCTATTCCGGCAAGCCGGTCAACATGCTGGTCGGGCTGGACATGGACGGCACGGTGACCGGCGTGCGCGTGCTCGAGCACGAAGAACCCATCATGCTGGTCGGCATTCCCGAACGCCGCCTGGTCGAGTTCGTCGACCAGTACGTCGGCAAGACCATCCGCGACCGCGTGCGCGTTGGCCTGTCGGCGCGCATCCGCGAGGGCTACAGCTACGTCGATGCGGTTTCCGGGGCCACCGTCACCGTGGTGGTGATGGGCGAGGACATCATGAATGCCTCGCGCCTGGTCGCGGTCGGTCATGGTCTGGTCGACCCGGATGCCGTTCCCATTGCCGACCCGGCCACCGTCAGGGACGATGTTTTCGAGCCCATGGACTGGCCCGAACTGCGTGAAACAGGTGGCATCGGACGACTGCACCTGACCCGCGGCGAGGTCGACGAGGCCTTCATCGGCACCGAGGCCGAGCATGTCGACAACCCGCCCGAAGGCGCCGAGGACGATACTTTCATCGACCTCTATGCCGCCTACCTCAATGCCCCGACCGCCGGGCGCAACCTGCTCGGCGATGACCACTACGAGCGGCTGATGGATCGGCTCGATGAGGGCGAACACGCGATCTACCTGGCCGCCAGCGGACGCTATTCCTTCAAGGGCACCGGCTTCGTGCGCGGCGGCATTTTCGACCGCATCCAGATCAACCAGGGCGACAGCGCCATCCAGTTCCGCGATGCCGACCTGGTACGCGCGCCTTCACAGATTGCCGCCGACGGCGCACCGGAGATCAGCGAGCGCGATATCTTCATCGTGCGTTCCGAATACAGCTTCGACCCGGGTCGCCCCTGGGAACTGGACCTGCTGGTGCGCCGCCAGGTCGGTGCGCTTGACTCGGTCTTCGTCAATTTCCCGCTGGAATACGAACCGCCGGAGGCCTGGTTCGACTATCCCGAGCCACCGCAAGCCATGCCCGGCCCGTCCGACCGGCCGCTGTGGGTGACGGTATGGGAGGAACGCACCTGGCAGATCGGCGTGCTCGGCGCCGGCCTGCTCTTGCTGACGTTCATCCTGCTGTTCCAGGACTGGCTGGTCCAACGAAAAAAACTGATTCGCGTCATCCGCACCGGTTTTCTTATCTACACCGTGGTGTTCATCGGCTGGTACACGCTGGCCCAGCTGTCGGTGGTCAATATCCTGACCTTCACCAACGCGCTCTTGACCGACTTCCAGTGGTCCACCTTCCTGATGGACCCGATGATGTTCATCCTGTGGACCTTCGTCGCCGTCACCCTGCTGCTGTGGGGACGCGGTGTGTACTGCGGCTGGCTGTGTCCGTTCGGCGCGATGCAGGAACTGATCAACGATATCGCCCTGAAGTTCAAGGTCAAGCAGTACGAGCTGCCCTGGGCGGTACACGAGCGGTTGTGGTCGCTCAAGTACCTGATCCTGCTGGCGCTGTTCGGCATCTCCCTGCATTCACTCGGCACGGCGGAAGTCTATGCCGAGGTCGAACCGTTCAAGACCGCCGTGACCATGCGCTTCCAGCGCGAATGGGGCTTCATTCTCTATGCCCTGATCCTGCTCGGCATCTCGGTGTTCAACCGCAAGTTCTTCTGCCGCTACATGTGCCCGCTGGGCGCCGGACTGGCTGTTCCCGCGCGGCTCAGGCTATTCGATTGGCTCAAGCGTCACAAGGAATGCGGCTCGCCGTGCCAGATCTGCGCGACCGAATGCGAAGTGCAGGCCATCCATCCCGACGGCCATATCAATCCCAACGAGTGCCATTACTGCCTGGAATGCCAGATCACCTACTTCGACGATGAGAAGTGTCCGCCCATGATCATGCGCCGCAAGCGCAGGGAAAAGGCGGAAAGACTGGCTTCAGGCAACAACCGCGTGCCACTGAAAGTGGCCGAGACCTGATCGCGAGATCCGCGATGAAGGCACACAACCTACTCGACGACGAGGCAAACCAGGAGAGGAAACGATGAACGACAAGACCCGGGACAAGAGCCCGAAAACACCCGAAACCGACATACAGGATTCCGGCCGACGCCGCTTTCTCGGTGTGACCGCCACCGTCGGTGCGCTGGGCATGGCCGGGGCCGGCAGCGCCGGGCTGCTGCTTGGCGGCACCCGCACCGCCGAGGCACGCAACTCCGGTTCGACGCAGGACTACAATGTTCCGCTGGGCGAACTGGACGAATACTACGGCTTCTGGTCCGGTGGCCACTCGGGCGAAGTACGTGTATTCGGCGTGCCCTCCATGCGCGAGATCATGCGCATCCCGATCTTCAATCACTGCTCGGCTTCGGGCTGGGGCACGACCAACGAGTCCAAGCGCATCATGGGCGACTCGCATCGCTTCCCCAACGGCGATGCCCACCACCCCCATGTCAGCTATACCGACGGCAGCCACGACGGCAAGTACCTGTTCATCAACGACAAGGCCAACACCCGTGTGGCGCGTATCCGTCTCGACATCTTCAAGTGCGACAAGATGACGACCGTACCCAACGCCCAGGCGATTCACGGGCTGCGACTGCAGAAGGTGCCCAAGACCAATTACGTCTTCTGCAACTCCGAGTACATCACGCCCAAGCCCAACGACGGCCGCCACCTCGACAACCCCGAGGAGTACTGGACGGTATGGAGTGCAATCGATGCCGAGACCATGGAGGTGGCCTGGCAAGTGCTGGTCGACGGCAACCTCGACAACATGGACGCCGACTACACCGGCAAGTACGCCGCCTCGACCTGCTACAACTCGCCACGCGCCGTGCACCAGGCCGACATGATGGCGCCGGAACGCGACTGGGTGGTGATCTTCAACATCGAGCGCATCGAGGAAGCCGTGCGCAACGGCGACTACGAGACCTTCGATGGCGATACGCCGGTGGTCGACGGTCGCAAGGGCTCGGCGGTGACCCGCTACGTGCCCATCCCCAAGAGTCCGCACGGGCTCAACACGTCGACTGACGGCAAGTACTTCATCGCCGCCGGCAAGCTCTCGCCGACGGTCAGCATGATCGAAATCGATCGTCTTGACGCACTGTTTGCCGATGAGCTCGATGACCCGCGCGACGTTATCGCCGCCGAACCGGAGCTGGGTCTGGGCCCGCTGCACACCACCTACGATGGACGCGGCAACGCCTACACCACGCTCTACCTCGACAGCCAGATCGTCAAGTGGGACATGGAAAAGGCAGTGCGCAACTGGCAGGGCGAGGACGTCGACTACATCATCCAGAAGCTCGATGTGCATTACCAGCCCGGCCACAACCACGCCACCCTGGCCGAGTCCAAGGATGCCGACGGCAAGTGGCTGTTTTCGCTCAACAAGCATTCCAAGGACCGCTTCCTGCCGGTCGGGCCGCTGCATCCCGAGAACGACCAGATGATCGACATCTCCGGCGAGGAGATGAAGCTGGTGCACGACACGCCCACCTTCGCCGAACCGCATGATGCGGTGATCGTGCGTCGCGACCAGATCAACACCTCCCAGGTCTACAGCCGCGACGATCCCACCTTCGCCGAGACCATCGCCATGGCCGAGGCCGACGGCGTCGATGTCGAGCGTGACAACAAGGTCATCCGCGACGGCAACAAGGTCCGGGTCTACATGACCTCGATCGCACCGGCCTTCGGCATGGAGGAGTTCAAGGTCAAGCAGGGTGACGAGGTTACCGTGGTGGTCACCAACCTCGACCGCGTCGAAGACCTGACCCACGGCTTCTGCATGACCGACCACGGCATCAGCTTCGAGCTCAGTCCGCAGCAGACCGCCTCGGCCACTTTCGTTGCCGACAAGCCGGGCGTGTACTGGTACTACTGCAACTGGTTCTGCCATGCCCTGCACATGGAAATGGGCGGGCGCATGCTGGTCGAACCGGCGTAAACTCGAACGGTCTCATGGACCAACACACGCGGGGCGGCGGACTTCCGCCGCCCCGTCTCGATTCAAAGGCATCAATGAAGACACTGCTGACCATCCTGCTGTTGCTGTCCACACCCTCCCTGCTTGCAGCGACGATTGCCGTCGAGCCGGGTGAGCTGGAACAGGCGCTGGAAGATGCCCCGGACGGCGCCACGCTGGAGCTGCAGCCCGGCATCCACGAGGGCAACTTCCGCATCACCCGCCCGCTCGTCCTGCGCGGAACCGACGATGCCACCATCGATGGTGGCGGTCAGGGTCACCTGCTGTGGATCGACGCACCGGATGTCACCGTCGAGGGCGTCCACCTGAGAAACGGCGGCGCCAACCTGACCGACATGGATGCGGCCATCTACACCACGCGCAACGCCACCGGCGTGAAGCTCATCGACAACCGCATCGAGGCTCGCGGCTTCGGCATCTGGCTGCATGGCAGCCACGAGGCACGCGTGGACGGCAATCACATCAGCGGCGACATCACCCTGCGTCACCAGGACCGCGGCAACGGCATACACCTGTTCAATACCCGCCACAGCCTGATCAGGAACAACGTGGTCTGGGAGACACGCGACGGCATCTACATCGACTTCTCCCACAACAACCGACTCGAGGGCAACCACCTGCACACCCAGCGCTACGGGGTGCATTACATGAATTCCAACGACAACGAGGTCGTCGGCAACCGCACCTGGAACAACCGGGCCGGCTTTGCCCTGATGCAGTCGCGCCGGCTGACCATTGCCGGCAACCACGCCGAGGGCGACGAGGGCTACGGCTTTCTCATCCACGACCTGCAGGATTCCGACATCACCGACAACACCGCCATTGCCATTACCGCCAGCACCAACCCGCGCACCGGCACACCCATCCGCGGCTCGGAGGGCAAGGCGATGTTCATCTACAACTCGCAGTTCAACACCATCCGCCGCAATCATCTCGAGCGCACCGACATCGGCATTCACCTCACCGCCGGCTCGGAGAACAACAAGATCCACGAGAATGCGCTGATCAACAACCGCAGCCAGGTCATGTACGTGGCCACCCGCGACCAGGAGTGGTCGATCGACGGGCGCGGTAACTACTGGAGCGACTACATGGGCTGGGACCTGGCCGGCGACGGCATCGGCGATGTGCCGCACGAACCCAACGACGCGGTCGACCGCCTGTTCTGGACCTACCCCATGGCGCGCATCCTGATGAACAGTCCGGCCGTGCAACTGCTGCGCTGGGTCCAGCGTGAATTTCCGGTGTTGCGACCCTCCGGTGTCAGGGACTCGGCCCCGCTGATGCGCCCCATGGCCCAGCAGGAGCCGGCATCATGAACAGCGTGGTTCGCCTGGAGAACGTCAGCCGCCACTTCGGCAAGGTCCGGGCCGTGGTCGACCTGAACCTGGAAGTGGCCGCCGGTGAAGTCCTGGGCCTGCTCGGACACAACGGCGCCGGCAAGTCCACCACCATGAAGATGATCCTGGGCGTACTCGCCCCGAGTGCCGGCCAGGTGCAGGTGCTCGGCGAGAACCCGCGCGGTCGCGCCGCCGGGCACCTCAGGCTTCAGCTCGGCTACCTGCCCGAGAACGTGAGTTTCTACGACAACCTCTCCGGCCGCGAGGTGCTGCGCTATTTCGCCCGCTTGAAGCGCATCGAGATCAAGCATGCCGACCACTTGCTCGAACGAGTCGGACTGGGCGAGGCCGCCGACCGGCGGGTGCGCACCTATTCCAAGGGCATGCGCCAACGGCTCGGCCTGGCCCAGGCACTGCTGGGCGCCCCGAAGCTGCTGCTGCTCGACGAACCCACCGTCGGCCTGGACCCCATTGCCACGCGCGATGTCTACGACATGATCAACGAGCTTCGCGAAACCGGCACAAGCGTGATCCTGAGCTCGCACGTGCTCGCCGGCGTCGAGAAACACCTGGACCGCGTCGCCATTCTCGCCCACGGCCGCCTGCAGGCCGACGGCACGATCGATGCACTGCGCGCTCAGGCCGATCTGCCGCTTCGCATCCGCGCACGCACCACATCGCTCAATGGACAGGTCAACGAGCGTCTGGCCGGGCTGGGCCTGAGCGCTCGTGCAGTGCGCGCTGACCTGATCGAGTTCGATGCACCGGCCAGCCGCAAGCTGGAGATCATGCGTGCCTTGCTGGCCGACGATGATGTCAGCGACGTCCATGTCGACGCCCCCAGCCTGGAATCGCTCTACACCCACTTCAATCGTCTGGCCGACGCCCCGGAGGATGCCAATGCGTGAGATCGCCATTGTCGCCGCCAAGGAGTTCCGTGACGGGCTGAGGAACCGCTGGGTGCTGGCCACCACCCTGGCCTTTGCCGTGCTCGCCATCGCCCTGGCCTGGTTCGGCGCGGCCGCGGCCGGCCAGATCGGCTTCACCCGCATTTCCACCACCATCGTCAGCCTGGCCAGCCTGGCGGTGTTCCTGATTCCGCTGATCGCCCTGATGATGGCCTACGACAGCATTGTCGGCGAGGACGAGAAAGGCACCTTGTTGCTGCTGATGACCTATCCCATCAGCCGCGTCGGACTGCTGGCCGGCAAGTTCCTGGGCCATGCCGGCATGCTGGCACTGTCCACGGCACTGGGCTTCGGCATTGCCGCGGCCGTGATCGGCCTGGTGGCCGAGGAAGCCGCCTTCGCCGACCTGGTTGGCCCGTTCAGCCTGTTCATCGCCAGCGCCATATTGCTGGGTTGGGCTTTTCTGGCCCTGGCCTACCTGATCAGCACCATCACGCGCGAAAAGGCACGCGCGGCCGGCCTCGCGCTGCTGGCCTGGTTCGTGTTCGTGCTGATTTACGATCTGGCCCTGCTCGGCGTGCTGGTGGGCACCGAGGGCCGGGTCGACCAGGGCCTGTTCCAGGTGCTGCTGCTGATCAACCCCACCGACGTGTTCCGGCTGGTCAACCTGACCGGCTTCGAGGAAGCCGCAGCCGCGTCCGGCATGCTCTCGGTGGTCGCCGAACAGGGCTTTTCGGTCGGCCGCCTGATGGCCATACTGGCGGCATGGACTGTGCTGCCGCTGGCCCTGGCCGCGGCCCTGTTCGCCGCCCGGCGACACTGACTGGACAACGGAGAAGGCAAGCGTAATGACGACTCGACGACAGATCCTGCAGATGCTGGCCCTGCTGCCGGCCGCCGGCCTGATCGGCTGCGGTCAGCAGGCCGAGGTCGGTCACGACCACTGCCGAGTGCTCACCCTGACCGACGAACACGACTGCACGCTGTGCGGCATGACCATCGTGCGCTTCCCCGGACCCAAGGGTCAGGCCTGCCTGAGAGACGGCGAGATGCTGCCGTTCTGCTCCACCGGCGATCTGATTTCCTGGGCCTGGCAACCCGAATCGGCCCCGGCCATCGCCGCACTCTACATGCACGACCTGTCGCTGACCGGCTGGGACGATCCATCCGACGAACACTGGGTGCGGGCCACCGAGGCCTGGTTCGTGCTCGGCCACGACCAGCGCGGCGCCATGGGCCATGCACCCGCCCCGTTTTCGGTAAAGCAGGATGCCGAAGCCTTTGCCGGCCAACACGGCGGCCTGATCTACACCTGGGACGAACTGGACTGGGACGTCATGCGCGAGCACCGCGGCTGATCCCGGGCCTCACATCAAGGAGAATGGACAATGGGAATCGGAAACATCGGAATCTGGCAGCTGCTCGTGGTGCTGCTCATCGTGCTGCTGATCTTCGGCAGCGGCAAGCTCAAGAATCTGGGCAAGGATCTCGGCGGGGCCTTCAAGGGCTTCAGGAGTGCGATGAACGAGATCGAGGAAACCGACCGCGAGATTCGTGACGTCGGCAAGAAGGAAAGCGGCAAGACCAACTGACCGGCCTTGTTGAACGATCTCAGCGCTGGTCGCTCGTCGATGCCAGCCCATATCTTTCGATCAGTTCAGCCGCCGGCATCGGTCGGGCAAAGTAATAGCCCTGCAGCAAGTGGCAGCCCATGGCTGCCAGAGTGCGCGCCTGATCGGCCGTTTCCACGCCTTCGGCAACGACTTCCAGTCCCAGGGCCTGTGCCATCTTGACCAGCGCCTCGACCAGGGCGTACTGCGAGTCGTCTTCGAGCATATGAGCCACGAAAGCCCCATCGATCTTGATCTGTGAAACCGGGAAGTTCCTCAGGTAGGTCACCGACGAATAGCCGGTGCCGAAATCGTCGATCGACAGTCGTACCCCGCCCTCGTGCAGATCACGCAGCAGTTGATGCTGACGGTCCCGGTCCGGCATCAGCAGCGACTCGGTCAGCTCCACGATCACGCGCTCGGGTTCGAGCTCCTCACGCGCCAGCGTTTCCAGCCAGCGTTGCACCATCTTGCGATCGTTGAATTCCCGCGGCGAACGATTGATCGAGAGCTTGATGTCCAGTCCCTCGGCAAGCATTCTCCGACAATCGGCACACCCCTGTTGCAGCACCCGCAACCCCAGCTCGCGTATGACCCCGGTGCGTTCGGCCACCGCAATGAAATCGCCCGGATTGAGCAGGCCCTGCTCGGGGTGGTGCCAGCGTATCAGAGCCTCCACGGCCCGCAGCGAGCCATCCGCGGCATCGACCATCGGCTGGTAATACACCTCGAACTGGCCGTTGGTCAGACCCAGCTGTATCTCGCGATGCAGTTTCAAGTGGGTTTCCGACTGATGACGCAGGGACTCGTTGTAGAAGTACGAGGTCCCCCGGCCAGCCGACTTGGCTGCATACATCGCCAGGTCGGCATGTTTGAGCAGATCGCTGGCGCTGGCGCCATCGTCGGGGTAGACCGCAATGCCCACCGAACCACCAATGCTGACCTCGTGCCCGGCCACCACGAAGGGAGGTTCAAGGGCAGCAAGCACCTTGTCGGCCGCCAGTTCAGCATCAACGGGGTCTGACAACTCCCTGACCAGTATGACGAACTCGTCACCGCCAAAGCGTGCCACCATGTCGTCGCCGCGCACGGCGGCCACGATTCGCTGGCTGCAAGACTGCAACAGATCATCGCCGGCCTCGTGGCCGAGAGAGTCGTTGATCTCCTTGAAATGATCGAGATCGAGAAACATCAGCGCAAATCGCTGATGCTGCCTGCGGCAATGACGAACCTGTGTTTCGAGGTGCTGGGTAAAGAACTGGCGATTGGGCAGACCCGACAGCCCGTCGAAGCGGGCCTGGTGGCTGATGGTCGAAAATGCGCGGCGCAGGCGGAGGTGGCTGATCAGCAGGCTATTGATCAACAGGGTGGCGGTCAGGGCCAGCAGAACACCCAGCACCCAATGTCGTGAATAGGATGCCAGTGGCCGTTCCCAGCTCAGCGAGGCCGGCATCGCAGCCAGGCGCCATTGCCCCACCGGCAGATCGATCGGCACCGTGACCGGATCAAGCGTCCAGAGCTCATCGGTTCCGACTATGGCATCGCCATGCACGCCCTTGCCGTCCACGCCGCGCATGGCCACCGACCACTGCCCCATCTCGAACAGACCGGCATCGGCAAACAGACTCTGGTGATCAATGACCTGGGAGATCACCCCCCACAATTCATCACTGCGGTGCCGGTAGACGGGCACCCTGGCAATCAGGGCCTGGCCGCCCTGCACCAGCTCGACCGGACCGCTGATAAGGATATCGCTGGCCTCCAGCGCTGCCTCGATGGAGGCGAACTGGGCGGGATTGTCGCGGTAATCGAGGCCCAGCGCTTCTTCATTGCCCGCCAGGGGTTGGACATGCTGAATGACCAGATCCGGCGCCAGGGCCACGTGGCGGGTGTGCAGCTCGTCGGTCAATACCTCGTCGGCCAAACGCCTGAAGCGCTCGGGCTCGACCACCGGTTCCAGGGCCAGCTCGGCCCGCAATGTACGGATGGCCACGAGGTTCGCATTGAGATGCCCTTCGATCCGGGCACGCAGGGTGGCCAGCTCCTGCAGGGCATGAAAGCGCTGCATTTCGGCATCGCCCTGCTGCTCGGAGTGAATATAGTGGGCAACGACGAACATGCACAGCGCGAAAAGCAGCACCGCGAACAGCACGTTACCCGCCGTCCTCACCGGTTCCGCCCCCGTGCTTTCGACTCCATCAATCACCACCCCTCGCATTCCGGGCCTGCCGAGATTGGCGGCCCTCCCCCGGCATCCTACACCAGGCCGTCAAGAAACATCGTCAATGAAGCGGTGGCCGATGCCTGGTGGGCCATGCGGTCATTAACCCGGCTGAATGCGACCTACATTCGTGCATCAGAATGGACCCAGTTGCCGCACGCTGTCGACCAGCGCTACGCGTTCGGCCTCGGGCAGCTCCCGATTCCAGCGCACGATCAGGTGCGGATGATCGTCGATGCGCCGATAGCCGCAACGCTGGAGAATCGACCAGGAGCGCTCATCTCCGCAATAACCGAAGGTGGCCACCGACACATCGGCAAAGCGCGCCTCGCTGTAGCGCACCGTCTGCAACATCAGACCACCGGCCTCGGCCAGCGCCGCCTGCTGTGGTGTCCCGAGTCGACGCAGCACTTCGCCATCGGTTGCCGCACCGCCGATCAGCATGGCATTGCGATGCGGCAGGTAGTTGACGTAGAACGCCGGCATCCAGCAGCCCGCATCGCCGGCCACGAACGCCAGCACATGCCGACCGTGTGGCGGCACGCCCATGTCGTACTTGCGCCTGAGCACGGCTGCGGCCAGACGACTGGCATCGGCCACCTCGGTAATGGTCACGAATTCGACCAGCCGGGAGTCGAGCTGATAGGACTCGGTCATCGGTCCAATGTCAGGTTGGAGAGACTGCGATTCTACCCCGCCAATTCATGGCTATTGGCACTGTCGCAGGCTTGGTTCATGACGTATGCTTGAAAACGCATTGAATCAACGGAAATCCGATCCATGACCATCGCTTTCTGGTGTGTGCTGATTGCCGCACTGATGCCCTTCGTCCTGGCCGGCATCGCCAAGGCCGGAGACCGCAGCTTCAACAACCGCCGACCGCGCGAGTGGTACGAAACGGTCACCGGCTACCGCAAACGGGCCTGGTGGGCCCAGCAGAACAGCTTCGAGGCCTTTCCACTGTTCGCCGCCGCCGTCATCATCGCTCATGTCGCTGGCGGCTCACAGAGTGGAGTGGATATTCTTGCCATCCTGTTCATCGCCGCTCGCATTGCCTACGCCACCTGCTACCTGGCCGATGTCCACCTGATCCGCTCGCTGGCCTGGCTGGTCGGTCTCGGGGCCTGCATCGGCCTGTTCGTTATCGCCGCATGAGCCAACGACCGGATGATGGAACCATTGAACCATTGACGCCCCGGGTGTCGACATCTACGCTATGTCTTTTGATGCCTGCCGTTCACCGATCAAGCCAAGGAACATCTCATGAGTCTGCGCATTACGCTGGAATTCACCGACAAGGATCTCGAACGCTTCCGCTCCATGGCTCGCAAGGCCATGGAAAACACCGAGGAGCAGGATCGCGAAGTCATCATCGACAACGCTCGCCAGTTGCTCAAGCAGGTGGACGAGAAAGTCGGTTCCGACTACATTCGCGAACGCCTGGGGCAATTGCAGGTTCTCATCGACATGCTCGAGGACGAAGGCTGGGGTATGCAGGAAGTCGGTCAGCGCCGCGTTCTGGCCGCCCTGGCCTACTTCAACAACCCCGAGGACCTCATCCCGGATCACCTGCCCGGCGTCGGTTTCCTCGACGATGCCATCATGGTCGAGTTGTTGTGTCGCGAACTGACGCCTGAAATCGAAGCATACCGGGACTTTGTCGACTACCGGGCGCATGAAGCCAAGCGCCGCGGCATGGATCCCGACGAACTGCAGCGCGGCGATTTCCTCAAGGCGCGCGAGCAAGCCTTGCTGGCCCGCATGCGCCGACGTCGCCGTGGCGGCGGTGGCGGCCGCCGCAAGTCGCCGTTTTCACTGTTTTGAAACGGCCTGCCTGAGCATCTCGAGGTGCGGTATCCCGTCCTCGGGATACGGGCCGTGCACGGTCTCGAACCCGAGACTGCAATAGAATGCTTCCAGATACTGCTGTGCCGAAATGCGAAGTGCCTGGCCGGGAAACCGTTGTTCGGTGACGGCCAGGCATTGTTCCATCAGCGCTCGTCCCAGCCCGGTGCCGCGCGCGGCTTCGGTCGTCAATACGCGTCCGATGGAGGGCTCGGCAAAGCGGGTTCCCGGTGGCAGGATGCGGGCATAGGCGAGTACGCTGTCGTCGCTCCCCCAGGCCGTCACGTGCAAGGCTTCGAAATCCTGCCCATCGACATCCTGGTAAGGGCAATCCTGCTCGACCACGAACACCGCCACCCGGGCGGCCAGAATGGCATAGAAATGACGCGACGGGATTTCGTCAAAGCGCTGCACGCGCCAGCACACATCATGAACAGTCAAGCCGGCAACTCCGTTCCCAGATGAATCAGACACTGCATCATATCCGCCTGGCGGTCGGGCTGGAAATCGAATCTGCTGCCCTGACAGGGCGCGCCCTCGATCGCGACCGCGCCAGCGAACTGGCCGGGCACCTGTCCGCCGACCTGGCGCGCGTGCTGCCCGAGGCCGACCAGACCCTGCTGACGGTCACCGCCGGCCTGTTCGAACCCAACGAACTGCTGCGTCCTGGCCTGCCGGCCTGGCAGGGAATGGAAGAACTGGTCGCCAATCTGTTGCGGCAGTCGGGGTTTCGTCCTCAGGTCATGGCCTTCGGTGCTCGCAATGCGCGCATGCCGCATGCCGCGCTGCAGCCGCCGGACTCGTCGCCGCTGGGCCGGTTCATCGTCCTGCCGCTGCTGCTCACCTGTCCGCTGGAGACCGCCGAATCCATCGAGTCGACCCTGGAAAGAGAACTTTTCGAAAGCGGCTCGATCGACCCGCCGGCCCGGGCGCTGCTGCACGAGCATGCCGGCATGGACTCGGTCCATGGCCAGTTGCTCACGGCCAACGACCTGATTGCACTGCAACACGTACAACTCGACTCAGCCGGCCTGGGCGGCTTCTGGCCGGTGATCGAACAGCTCCTGCTGGCCGGACATGCCGATCACGATTTCGAACTGCCCGCACAACTGACGGCGCGCTGGCAGGCCGAGGAACAACGCATCGACATTCAGTTCCTCGGCCATGATCAGGCCGTCGACCGGGAGATCGATTACGTCTTGTGGACCCGTGCATTTCGCACCCTGGCCGCCCTGCTCGACGCTCACGGCGTGAGCTGGCAGGCACGGGCAGACGCACCGCTGACCTTTGATGCCACCGGGCAGATGATGATCGAAACGACCGGCAAGACCGACCGTCCCGACAGCCTGACCGTGCACCAGCACCCCGACATCGGCCTGGTGGCCTGGACCGTTGTCGAAGATGGGCGAATGATGCATCTCTACCCGCTGCACCCCCGGGCCACTGGCCGTATCGAGCATCAACTGACTGGCCGCCGGTCCGCTCCGGTCATTCGCTGCGACACCATCAACACCGACCCCGACACCAGGAAACTTGCCCCGGCAGCCTGCCCATGAACAAGAAGCGATACGACGACAATCCCCGGGCCTACGTGTCCGACTCCTCCATTCACGGCCGCGGCCTGTTCGCGCGTCACGACATCGAGCGCGACGAATACATCGGCACCTACGAAGGCCCGGCCACCGATGAGGACGGCATGCACGTGCTCTGGCTGTGGAACGAGGAGATCGAGAACTGGGAGGGCATCGACGGCAACAACGAAATGCGCTTTCTCAACCACTCATCCGAGCCCAACGCCGACTGGTGGGGTAACGACCTGTACGCCACCCGCGACATCGCCGCCGATGAGGAAATCACCTTCGATTACGGCTGGGACGAGGAAGAGTGAAGGCTCACACCGGCGCGGGTCCGGCACCGGCCGCTTTCTGGCTGTCGATCACATACCGGTCGCGTCCGGTACGTTTGGCCTCGTAGAGGGCCTGATCGGCGCGGGTGCGAAGCTGCGACAGAGAATCCCCTTTCTGCAGGCAGGCCACGCCGAAGCTGAGTGTGAAGTGCGGGTCGGTGGCCCGTCCCGATGGCCGTCCGCCCTGCTGAAACCGTTCTATGCCGCGCAGGACATCGTCCATCGCCTCGGTCGGCATCAGGATGCCGAATTCCTCGCCGCCGACCCGTCCGATCAATGCTTCGTCACCAAAGGATTCCCGCAGGCGCCGCGCCGCCTGGCCGATCACGCCGTCGCCGACCAGGTGACCGTAGCGGTCGTTGATGCGTTTGAAGTGATCGATGTCGGCCATGACCAGGCAGACCCCGCCGCCCTGCTGGCGGGCCTTGTCGAGCACGGCTTCGGCACGTTGCAGGAACCAGCCCTGGTTGGCCAGGCCGCTGAGCGGGTCGTGGCGCGACAGGTAGCGAAAATGACGCCGTCCACGCAGGGCACCCAAAAGCATGATGAGCAGCAGGATCAGCAGCGCAGCCGACAACAGCAGGATCGCGGTGCGGGCGCGCCGCTGCTGCTCGGCCGCCTGCTGCTCCACCCGTGCCACCCGCGCCGATTCGGCCAGCAGCTCGATCTGCTGATCCTTCAGACGCGTGTCGAACTCGACTTCCAGGTAGGCCAGCAGCATGGTTCGATCCCGGCCGAGAAAACGCTCCCGCGCCTGCAGATGCCGTTGCAGGTGCTCCAGCGCCTGCTGCGGATATCCCGCAGCCTCGGCCCGGGCAGACAACAGGGCCTCCAGCCGGGCGATCTGGTCCCAGAGGTCACGTTCTCGGAAATAGTCCAGAAGGTCGTTCAGATCCTGCGCAGCCCAGGCTTCCTCGTCACCAAGGTCATGCAGCACTTCGGCTTGCACCAGTCGCGCCTCGTACTCACCCAGCGGGAACACGGATTCCTCGAGCAGCCTGATCGACTCCCCGACCAAATCACGGGCTTCCTCGAAACGACCGAGCTTGCGCAGCTGATCGGCCAGCCCATGCTTGAGCACGCCGACAAACAGACTATTGCCGACCTGCCCACAGCGTTCGATGGCCCGTCGGTACTCGCTTTCCGAGCGCTCGGCCCGGCCGGCCCACTTGTAGATTGGCGCCAGGCGCTGCCGGGCCACGCACTCGCGATTGAGATCGCCCAGCTCCAGCGTCATCTCTACGGCACGTTCGCCGTAGCTGGCCGCCCGGTCGTGTTCACCGACCCGGCCGAACATGTAACCGGCCATATTGAAGGTACCGATTACGGCTTCCGGGTCCTGTACATCCTCTTTCACTGTCAGCGCATCGAGAAGGTACTCGAAGGCTGCCTCGTATGAGCGCAGCAACACGGCCACGTTGGCGGCTAACTGCAGGGTACGCAGGCGCTGGTCATCGTCGATCGGAAGCGCGAGCACTTCGTCGACCCGCGCCAGCGCCTGGTGATTGCGATCATCCAGGCTCAGGTGGCGCGCCTCGAGCAGGTGGAACTCGACCTGTTGGCGAAGCGGAAAGCCGGCAACCTCGCCGGCAAGCTCGTCGAGCATGGCCTGCGCCTCCTGCCAGTGGCGCGTATAGCTGACCTCCCGGATTTCCTCGAGGACTCGGGCGGTCTCATCGGCCAGGGCGCTGAACGACATCAGAACCAGCACGATGCTCAATGATTGAAAGGCCATCCGGATCATCCGTCCCCCGGCAGGCCCGGCCCTGTTCATCGACGCCCTCCCCTGCCTCGTCTCATGGGACTGATCGACCGCTGTAGACTATCAGAATATGTCGGCCTTGGACTTTAGCACAGCGGCGGCCGCAGCATGTCAAGCGGCGGCTTGGCAGCACCCCAATCGCCGGAGCGAGTGAACTGGCCCACTTCCGGCTGCAAACACCGGACTGGCAGCGCACGTCCATTTGACCGACCAGTCCGCACACGGTTACCGTCTTGGAACCGCAAACCGCAGCGATGTGCAATGAGCGACACCAAGTTTGCCCAGGAAGGCATGAGTTTCCGTCAAAGTGTCGAACACATGGTCGACCACGCCATCGAGATCATGGAACTGGACGATGGCCTTGGCGAAGCACTCAAGACCTGCCAGAGCGTTATCCAGGTGTCCTTTCCGATTGAAATCAACGGGCGTGCCGAAATCTTCACCGGCTGGCGCGCCACCCACAGCGCCCATCGCCTGCCGTCCAAGGGCGGCATCCGCTACGCACCCATTGTCGACCAGGACGAAGTCGAGGCGCTGGCCGCGCTGATGACCTACAAATGTGCCATCGTCGACGTCCCCTTCGGCGGCTCCAAGGGCGGGCTGGTCATCGACCCCGCCAAGTACGAACGCCACCAGATCGAGGCCATTACCCGTCGTTTTGCCCGTGAGCTGATCGGCAAGGGCTACCTGAGCCCGGCCAAGAACGTGCCGGCGCCCGACATGGGAACCGGTGCACGCGAAATGGGCTGGATGGTCGACACCTATCGCCAGCTGTTTCCGGATGACATCAATTACCTGGGCTCGGTCACCGGCAAGCCGGTCGAACACGGCGGCATTCGCGGCCGCACCGAGGCGACCGGTCGCGGCGTGCAGTACGCGTTGCGCGAGTTCTTCCGCCACGGCGACGAGGTCAAGCGGACCGGACTGGAAGGCAGCCTGGCTGGTCAGCGCATCATCGTGCAGGGTCTGGGCAACGTCGGTTACCACGCAGCCCATTTTCTGCAGACCGAGGATGACTGCCGTATCGTTGCCATCATCGAGCGTGATGGTGCGATCATCAATCCAGACGGGCTGGACGTCGAATCCGTTCATCGTCACATTCGCGAACACGGCGGCGTCAGGGACTATCCCGAGGCGAGTTTTCAGGCCAACGGGGACGAAGCCCTGGAACTTGAATGCGACATTCTTATTCCCGCCGCACTGGAAGGCGTGATTACTTCCGAGAACGCCGACCGGATCAAGGCCCCGCTGATCGCAGAAGCCGCCAACGGCCCGATCACCTTCAAGGCCGACGCGAAGCTGCGCGAGCGCGGTGTGGAGATCATTCCCGACGCCTACTGCAACGCCGGGGGTGTCATCGTTTCCTACTTCGAATGGATACGCAATCTCAACCATGTCCGCTTCGGCCGCATCGACAAGCGTTTTCATGAAGCCCAGGGACAACACATCATCACTGCCATCGAAATGGCCACCAACACTACCGTGCCGGAATGGCTGCGTGAGAAAATCGCCCGCGGCGCCAACGAATTCGACCTGATCCGGTCCGGCCTCGACGACAGCATGCGCCTGGCCCTGCAGGACATCATCGAGAAACGACGCGAACACGAACGAATCGACGATTACCGCATGGCCGCCTATGTCATCGCCATCGAAAAGATCGCCCGCTCCTACCTCGATATCGGCTACTGAGCGGACAGGCCCGCTGCCCGTGCCGGCCGCTCGTATCCTGCCGTCGACTTCGGCGTAAAATGAGCCGAATACCCCCGGGCTCAAAGACCCGTCACACCTCATGAATGACCCGAAGGCATCCAATCGGCGACCCATAGAGAGGGGAGCGCGCCCCTCCCTGTTTGAAAACAGTCATTCGGTGATGTTGCTGATCGATCCCGGCGACGGCCGGATCATCGATGCCAACCCGGCAGCCGAAACCTTCTACGGCTGGACGCGCGAACAACTTCGGCAGATGAACATCTCCTGCATCAACACGCTCTCGCGCGAGCAGGTGCGGCAGGAGATGGAAGCCGCGCGCCGCGCTCACCGCAATCACTTCCGCTTCCGCCACCGCCGTGCCAACGGCTCGGTCTGCGATGTCGAGGTATTCAGTGGTGCAGTCGAGGTTGACGGACGCGAGCTGCTGTACTCCATCGTTCTCGACGCCACTGCCCGCGTCAGGGCCGAAAATGCCTTGCATCGCAGTGAACATCGCTTTCGCACCCTGGTCGAACATGCCCCCGGTGCGATCATCATCCAGGCCAGAGGCCGGATCCTCTACGTCAATCACTGTGCCCTGGACCTGTTCGCCGCTGCCAGTTCCGACGAGCTGATCGGGACCTCGATGCTCGAGCGAGTGCATCCGGACTGGCGGGAGCGCCAGCGTGAACGCGCACGCAGGATCTTCAACACCAACTCTGCACAGGAGCCCACGGAAATGGCATTCCAGCGCCTGGATGGCAACCAGGTGCCGGTCGAAATCGCCTGCATGCCGATCGAATACGATGAGGATTCCGCGGTTCTGATCATCGCCCGGGATATCACCGAGCGCCGTCGGGCACAGGAACGCCTGCGCCTTTCCGATACCGTATTCAACTGTACCGGCGAGGGCATCATGATCACCGACAACCGCCCGTGCATTCTGGCGGTCAACCCCGCATTCACCCAGATTACCGGCTACAGCGAGGCCGAGGTTCTGGGGCGCAACCCGAAGATGCTGCAATCAGGACGCCAGGACCGCAAGTTTTACGAGCGCATGTGGCGCTCACTCGCGCAAAAGGGCGCCTGGCAGGGAGAGCTCTGGAACCGGCGCAAGGATGGCAGCATCTATCCGCAGATCTCGCGCATCAACGCCATCAGCGATGGCGGCAAGGTACGTTACTACGTGGCCGTGGTCACCGACCTGACCGAACTGAAAAGTTCGGAAGAACGCATCGAGCACCTCTATTACCACGACCTGCTCACCGGCCTGCCCAACCGGACGCTGTTCAGGGCACGACTGGAACGGGCACTGATGCATGCCGGGGCGGGCGAACGCGCGGTTTGCATGCTGCAGGTCGATCTCGATGGTTTCAAGCACATCAATGAAAGCCTGGGGCTCAATGTCGGCGACGAAGTCTTGCTCAAGACGGCAGATCGCCTGCGGCGGCTGCTCGCCCCCGAACAGATACTGGCCCGCATCGGCGCCGACGAGTTTGCGGTACTGCTGCAAGGCGAACAGCGCGGTGCCATGCTGGCCAGGGAAATCGTCAAGACCATGTCACGCCCCATGCAGGTCGAAGGACGCATGCTGTTCGTCACTGCCAGTGTCGGCCTGGCCAACTGCACATCGAGCGACTGCGACGTCGAGACCATGCTGATGCACTGCAACACCGCCGTTCACCAGGCCAAATCCGATGGGGGCAACACCCTGCACGCCTATACCGGGGCCCTGAGTAGCTACGCCCGTGACCGGGTGCTGTTGGCCGCGCGCCTGCGCCAGGCCATCGACGCCAATGAACTGATCCTGCACTACCAGCCCCAGGTCGAGCTGGCGACCGGGCGGGTCACCGGACTGGAAGCCCTGGTCCGCTGGCATCACCCCGAAGAGGGCCTGGCCTCCCCCGACCGCTTCATTCCCATTGCCGAAGACACCGGCCTGATCATCGCGCTTGGCGAAAAGGTGCTGGCCATGGCCTGCCGGCAGGCGCGGGCCTGGCTGGACCAGGCAGTGCCGTTCGGCATGCTGTCAGTCAATGTATCCGGGGTCCAGGTGCTGCGCAGCAACCTGGTCGACACCGTTTCCGGCATCCTCGCCGACAGCGGACTGCCCGCCGATTGCCTCGAGCTGGAGCTGACCGAGACATTCGTCATGGACAGCCGCGAGGCTGCCACCGATCTCCTCGATCAGTTACGGGCGCTGGGCATTCGGCTGGCCATGGACGATTTCGGCACCGGCTACTCCTCGCTGTCCTATCTCAAGGAACTGCCCTTCGATACCCTCAAGATCGATCAGGCCTTTACTCGCAACCTCACTGTTGACGAGCGGGAGGCGGCCATCTGCCGGGCCATCGTCACGCTGGGCCGGGCGCTGGGCTTTCGCACGCTGGCAGAGGGTGTGGAAACCAGCGAACAACGTCGGATGCTGTGCGAAATCGGGTGCGACAACGCCCAGGGCTACCTGTTCGGAAAACCGGTGCCGGCTGAGGATATTGCGGGAGTGGTCGCCGCCATCAATGGCAACGCCACCGACTGACCCCCCTGCAACCGGCCCTGGCGGGATCAGGCGGCCCGCAGGCGCTTGAGCGTGCGCGACAGCCAACCGTCCTTGTTCGGACCCGATGCGCGGGCATGTGCCCGCACGGCCTCGGCATAGGCCGCATCGTCGTTCTTGATGTGGCCGACCAGCCAGCGCTTGAGCATGGCGTGCAGATCCGCCGAGACATCCTCGCCGGCCTGGAAACGCAGCTGGTACTCGCCGACCCGCTTGGCGAACACTTCGTGCACGCGCTTGTGCGGACGTGCGAACGGATATCCGGCCTGCTCCATCAGCTCCTCTTCAAACGAGAAGTGCGACATCGTGTAATCGACCAACGCATCGATCACCTCGCCAACCTGGTCACGGTCTCCGGTTTCATTGGCATCATGCAATTGGTTGATGTAATCGACGATCTGACGATGCTGCCCGTCGATCACATCAATGCCGGTATTGAGATCATCGGACCACTTCAGGTACGACATGCGGTATTCCCTCCTTGAATCGATTCGGTGCTGATGGCTGCCGTGTCGGCGTGACGAATGTGGTCGAACAGCCAGCGGGTCAGGGTGTCGTTGAGTTCATGCACGCACATCTCGCCGGCTCGGAATCGACGCCTGAGATCGCGCATGCGCTCGGTGAATTTCCTGTGGACTTCCTTGTGGGCATCGAGCAGGTGGTAATCGGTTGCTTCCAGCAACTCTTCCTCGAAGGCGAAGTGATAAAGCGTATAGTCGATCACCTGTTCGAGCACATCGGCGACGACCTCGCGATCGGGATGAGGCTGGTCGACCACCTCGTTGAGCTCGTTGACGTAACCCACCAGTCGTCGGTGCTGGTCATCGATTTCCCGGACTCCGGTTTCGAATTCGCTGTTCCACTCGATGGCTGTCATGGTTACTCCATTGGGATCGGTTCGAGCTCGCCGATAGCACTCGGCGAATCAACGCCGAAGTCTAGGCGCATCTGACGATGCAGGACTTGACGCCGATCAAACCTGAAACTGCAACCGCCCGCAGCCCCGCTTGTGTAGAATGCGCGGTCATGAAGATTGCAAGCTGGAACGTCAATTCCCTCAAAGTCAGGCTGGAGCAAGTGCTGGAGTGGCTCGATCACCAGCGCCCCGATGTACTGGGCCTGCAGGAAACCAAGCTCACCGACGACAAGTTCCCGGTCGACGCCTTTGCCGAGCTGGGCTACCACATCGCCTTCGCCGGGCAGCCGACCTACAACGGGGTGGCCCTGATCAGCCGACACGAGTTGCTCGATGTGCGCACCGAGATCCCGGACTTCCCGGACGAGCAAAAGCGTGTCATCGCTGCCACGGTCGACGATGTGCGGGTTATCAATCTCTACGTCGTCAACGGCAAGGAAGTCGGCTCGGACAAGTACGACTACAAAATGGCCTGGCTGAATGAGGTGACGAAATGGGTGGCCGACGAACTCACGCGCCACCCGAAGACCGTGGTCATGGGCGACTTCAACATTGCCCCCGACGACCGCGATGTCTACGACCCCGAAGCCTGGCACGAGAAGATCCTGTGCTCCACCCCCGAGCGCGAGGCGCTCAAGGCCATGCTCGACCTCGGCCTGCACGACAGCTTCCGCCTGTTCGACCAGCCCGAGAGCGTATTTTCCTGGTGGGACTACCGCGCCGCCGCCTTCCGCCGCGGCATGGGCCTGAGAATCGACCTGGTGCTATGCTCCGATGCGCTCAAGGACGCCTGCACCACCAGTTACATCGACAAGGAACCGCGCAGGCTAGAGCGCCCCTCCGACCACGCCCCGGCCGTGGCCGAGTTCGCCTGACCGGGTATCGCCACAATTGAAATTGACCGTGCTCACCAGCCGGAAACAAGGGATCGACCAAGGCCCGTTACCTCCCCTCGTTTGAGTCCAATACAAACCAATCACGAACATCAACCGCCCGAGACGGCATTTAACTGAAGCAGCCAGACGCCAGGCACTTCAAATATTCCTTTATTAGCAACAGTTGACTCTTCACACCTCCTTCACATAGGATGCAGCTAGGGGTTTCACCTAATTCAAGTGCATTCAAATTTCCAGTGGAGGGATTTCATCTCATGCAGTGTCTGTCACTCAATTACTGGTTTCGGGCCATTGGCCAAACTGCCGGTGCAATACTTTGTTTGATGTTCAGCATTTCGATGGCTGTTGCCGAGACGCCGTTCATATCCAGTAACGATGCGGAAGTCACCGACTCCGGCATCAACGGCGTCTGTCTGCTGTGCTCGATTTCCGATGTCGACAACCTTGTCGATGACAATCTCTCTACCCAGACCACGATGTCGCTGCCGGTAGGCGTGGCCGGCTCCACCTATGCCTGCGTCGGCGCCAACCGGATTATTCCTGCCGGGCGGCGGGCCGGTTACGTGGCCAGTCTCAATGACGGGGTGGCTGCGCTTGTCGAAGGCACCACACTGATCTCCCGCCTGGACGGCCAGGTACAGGAGTCACTTTCAGGCGCGAGCTTCCTGACAACGCTGATCGGTATCGGCGGCAACCAGAACGTCGTCGGTGAATTCACCCAACCGTTCGACGAGATCTGCTACCAGGCCGCCTCGGTCCTCTCGGTATTTTCCATCTACCGGGTCAACTATGCATTCGTGCTCGAGGCACGCGCGGAAAACAGCCTCATCACGGCCCTGCCAACTGCCATCACGGCCAACGGCGAAGCCACCGCATCGATCACCGTCGAGGCGCGCGATGGGCTCGACGAGCCCATTCCCGGCGGGGAGGACACTGTCGAACTGTCAACCACCGCCGGCACCCTGTCGCCAGTCACAGATAACGGCGACGGCACCTACACCGCCACGCTCACTGCATCGACCACGCCGGAAGCGGCCGAAATCACCGGCACCATCAATGGCGAACCCATCACTGACATGGCAGTCGTCGATTTCGTCGTTGACGAAGGCAGCGAGCCTGACGCCTCGTTGTCATTGTTGTGGGCCGACCCCAACCTGGTGCCGGCCGATGGCAGCTCGACCGCGGTGGTGACCATACAAGCCCGCGACGCGTTCGGAAACAATCTCGGAGTCGGTGGTTCCGACGTCGAAATCCTCTCAACGCACGGCTCGGTCGGACCGGTCAACGACAACGACAATGGCACTTACACCGCGACTGTCAGCGCGACTACACCAGGCGAGGCCGAAATTACCGGCACGATCGAGGGCGATCTGGTGGGGCAGTCCGACACAGTGATTTTCTTCGACCCCGATGCTGCCGACCCCGACACCAGCGATCTCGATGCCTACCCGACGGCCATCACCGCCAATGGCACCTCGCAGGCCATCATCACGATCACTGCACGCAACACCGCCGGCGACCCGATCGGCAGCGGCGGCGCCGAGATCGAGCTCGACACGACGGCCGGTGAACTGTCCAGCACCATCATCGACCATGGCGATGGCACCTATACCACGCTGTTGACCAGTTCGACCACCGAGGAAACGGCCACCATTACCGCCATGCTCGACGGTCAGATGATGAGCGACACCGCCGTGGTCGACTTTGTCGCCGACACCGGTGGTGACGCCGACGCCAGAGCCTCCCTGCTGTGGGCTACCCCGACCGTTGTCGATCCCGACGGCCTGAGTACTGCACTGATCACCGTCGAAGCCCGCGATGCCTGGGGCAACCCCATCGGCAGCGGCGGCGACACTGTCGAACTGACCACCACGCTGGGCATGCTGGGCATGGTCACCGACCATGGCGACGGCACCTACACGGCGACCCTGTTCAGCCCGACTTCCCCTGGATTGGGCCTGGTGACGGGCACGCTCAACGGCGAACCCATCGGCCAGCCCGTTGTCGTTGAATTCGCCAGCGACATCGAAGCCGACGCCGGTCAGTCAACCATCAGTGCCGATCCGGACATGGTGCCGGCCGACGGCACCTCCACCGCCCTCATTACCGTTGAGGCTTTCGACGCCAACGGCGAGCCACTGACCTCCGGCGGTGACAATATCGCCATCGAAACCACGCTGGGCACGCTGGGCACCACCGTCACCGACAATGGCGACGGCACCTACACCGCCGTGCTGACCGCGCCGACCACACCAGGTACGGCCACCGTCACCGGTACGCTCAATGGCGAACCCATCGGCATGGAAACCGAGATCACCTTCTTCGATCCCTCGGCAGCCGACCCCGATACCTCGCTGATCGACGCGGTACCGGCCCAGATCACCGCCAACGGCAGTGCGCAGGCGCTCATCACCATCACCGCCCGCAACGCCGCAGGCGATCCCACCGGCAGCGGCGGCGACGAGATCAGCGTGGCCACCACCGCCGGTACGCTCTCGAGTTCGGTAACCGATCACGGTGACGGTACCTACACGACCATGCTGACCAGCTCCACGGTCGAGGAAACCGCCACAATCACTGCCATGATCAACGGCCAGCCCATGAGCATGAGTGTCGAGGTGGAGTTCGTCAGCGACTCCGGCGGGGACGCCGATGCCGAAGCCAGCCTGCTGTGGGCCCAGCCCAGTCTCGTGCTTGCCGACGGTGACGACATCGCCACCATTCATGTCGAAACCCGCGATGCCTGGGGCAACCCCATCGGCAGCGGCGGCGACACCGTCGAGCTGGCTTCCACGCTCGGCGACCTCGGTCCGGTGACCGATCATGGCGATGGCACTTACAGTGCCGAGCTGACCGGCTCCGTTGCCGGGCTCGCCGAAGTCACCGGCACCCTCAACGGTCAGTCGATGAGCCAGTCGGCCATCGTCGAGTTCACGTCCACGGTCATCGGCGATCCCGGCCAGTCGACCATCAGCGCCGACCCCGACCAGCTCCCGGCCGACGGCAGCGCCACCAGCCTGATCACCGTCGAAGTCAACGACACCGACGGCAATCCCGTGGGTACCGGCGGCGATATCGTCGAAATCCACACCACGCTGGGCACGCTGGGAGCCACCGTCACCGACAACGGCGACGGCACCTACTCCGCCGTGCTGACCGCGCCGGCTACACCAGGTACGGCCACCGTCACCGGCACACTCAACGGCGAACCCATCGCCGGCAGCGCCACGATCCTCTTTGGCGATGACGGCATTTTCCATGATCGCTTCGAGCAACAACCCTGATCGACGATCCGGGAAACTCCACACAAGGCCCGCCCTGAATCCAGGGCGGGCTTTTTCTTGGTGGACACCGTCGATCCCCTGAACGAAGAAGCCGCCTGCAGATGCTCTTGAAGTGGCATCTGCTATATTTGAGCGATGATCAACCGCGTCGCCAGCTTTTCCGGACTCCTGGTGGCCATGCTCGGCCTGGCTGCCCTGGCCTGGTTCTGGGCGGCGACGCTGCCGTCGGCGGATCAATCCCCTGCCGCTCCTGATCCGGCCAGGCTCTGGCAGCTCGAGCCGCTTGACGACCTCGCTGGGCTGACCGGCCCCGGTGGTTCCGGGTTCGACAACCTGCCGGCCGAACGGGTCCACCGACTCGATCCCGATTCGCTGACCCTGCCCGACCCCGACTCCGGCACCACATTGAGTCTGCCCCTGCCCGGCGGGCGCAGCCTCGACGGCCAGGTACACGGCACGTTCGAGCATGCCAATGGCGACTGGAGTGTCCATGTAAGAGGCGCCGGGCACTCACTTGACCGCGCCACCCTCACGGTGGGCAGTTCCGGCCTGTTCGCACGCATCACGACCGACGACGGCCTGTTTCTGGTCCACAGCGACGCCAGCGGAAGCTGGCTGTTCGATCTCAACGACGATCGGCTGGAAGTGGACAGCTTCCACAACGACACCCTGGGCGAGGCGACGGCCATGCACCTCGCAGCCGGCGCGACGCAAGAGGCATTCGCCCCGGCCGAGGCCGCCGAAACCGATCATGCCGCGCCGCAACAGCACTCGGACCTGCATCAGATCGATGTCATGTTCATCTACACACCCGACATGCTCGAACGCTACCCGGGTGAGCTGATCGACACGCGCCTGAATCATCTCGTCACCATCGCCAACCAGGCCATGGTGGATTCCCTGATCCCCATCGTGGTGCGCCTGGTACACCACCGCCCGGTCGATTACACGCGTCACCGTCACAACTCGGCCGCCCTGCAGGATCTGGCCCGCGCCATGGCCGGACAGGGCGTGCCCGGGCTGTCGGGCGTGCGCGCCGACCGCCAGACCTACGGCGCCGATATCGTCGCCCTGACCTGGCCGCACGACATCGAGACACGGGGCTCCTGTGGTATCGCCTATTTCCCGCAGTTCGACGATCAGGGCAACGCCGATCCTGTCTTCGGCGTGCACATCGACAATGACGGTGCCAGCAACTGGTCGATCTGCTCCGATGCCGTGTTCACCCACGAACTGGGCCACAACCTGGGCGCCGAACACCAGCGCGGCGCGGCCTCCACCGACAATCCCGCCGACTACAACTACGGCTTCGTGCGCCCGGGCCGCTTCCATACCGTCATGGGCAGTTTCGGCACCGGCGATCCCAATCGCTACTATCGCCTGGATGTCTTTTCCAATCCGGACATTCTCTGTGCCGGTGAGCCCTGCGGATCGCTCCGGCACGGTGAGCGGGCCGACAATGCCCGCCAGCTCACCGAACTTGCCCCGATTGTTGCCGGCTACGCCACGCAGACCATCCCGGGCATGGGGGAGCGACCCGCGCCGTCCGACCCCGACAGCGACGGCGACGGGGTCAGTGACTGGGAAGACCCCTACCCCTTCGACCCCCATGACGGCGAAGTACCCCCCGAGACCGAACCACCGCTGGTCTTTTCACCACGTGAGTTGACCACTCCACAGTCCGATGAGCACTGGGAACTGCTGATTGTCAGCAGCGGCAACGATCGTGTCCTGTCGTATGCACCCGATGGGCGATTCCGGGCCGTGGTTGCCGAGCCCGAGCCGGTCGATGCCGGTCTGGTGCTGACCGAGTTCTCGGACATCGATGTCGATGAGGAAGGGCGTGTCTACCTGCTTGCCTCCGGCGACGTGCGGCGCTTCGATCGCCTGAGCGGGCGGCTGATCGACGTATTTCTGACCTCGCAACTGCCGCAGCCGCGTGATTTGCAGAGCTCCTTTCCGCGCGCCCTGGGCTGGTTGTCCAACGGCCAACTCGCAGTGCTCGGCGACGACATCGTCGAGCGCTATCACGCCGATGGCTGGCAGATCAACGCACGCGTCGGCGCCAGCTCGCCCACCACGGAGCCGAACACCTGGAACCAGGTGGTCGATCTGCCGCTGCGCGCCTTCGCCGAGCAGTCGAACATCCTCTACGTCGCCGAGGCGCGCCGGAATCGCATCATGGCCTTCCACATGGCCACGGGCCTGCGCATGGACGACGTTGCCCGGCCCGACAACGGCCATGTCATCGACCCGCGCGACATGGCCTTCGGCCCCGACGGCAGGCTGTATGTAGCCAACGGCCGCGCCAACAACGTATTGCGCTACAACGTCAACACCAACCGGCTGGAAGGCACTTTCGTCAGCGCCGGTGCCGGAGGGCTGGATTTCGCCCGCGCGCTGGCGTTTGCTCCCAATGGCGATCTGTATGTCGCCAGCCGCAACAACAACGCCATCCTGCGCTTTGACGGCCAGTCCGGCGAATTCATCGAAACCCTGATCCAGGGTAATCAGCTCGACCAACCCGAAAGCCTGCGATTCGCGCCCGTGCTCGACCAGGTTCATGCCGGTCACAGTGGCCATTATTTCGTTGCCGATCGCTCGGGCGAGGGCTGGTTGCTGGAAGTACTGGATGACGAGCGCGCCACGCTGAGCTGGTTCACCTATCCGCCGGCCAACGCCGATCATGGCGAGCAGGCCTGGGTCGTCGGCCTGGGCCGGATTGAAGGTGGCCGCATCCTGTTCGACGATGTCGTCGCCCCGCGCATGCTCGATCCGGCGGCCGGCTTCGCCGAAGGCAACCTGGAACTGCTGCCCTGGGGGCGGATCGAGATCGTGTTCGATCACTGCAACCATGGCCGCTTGAGCTACGAGAGCGACCTCTACTCCGTATCGGGCGGGCACGATTTCGTCCGCCTGGCCGCGATTGCCGGCATTCCCTGCGGCAGCACCGGTCTGGCCGCGGTCAGGGAAGCGCCGGGCATCAGCGGCCAGTGGTACGACCCGGAACGCGATGGCCAGGGCTGGTTTCTGCAGGAAGTCGGCCCGGAGCGCGTGGTCGCCGTCTGGTACGCCTACGACGACGGGGGAGAGCAGGTCTGGATGATTGGCGAAGGCCACATCGACGGCCCGGAGCTGCTGTTTGAAGAGATGACCATTACCAGCGGCACCTCGTTCGGCCAGGACTTCATCGGCAGCGATATCGAATTCCTGCCCTGGGGCAGGCTGGAATTCCACTTCGAAGACTGCCTGCGGGCCGAAGTGCAATTCGAATCGGACCTGCCGGGATTCGAATCCGGCCAGATGCAGGCCCGGCGGCTGACGCGGTTGTCCGATCTTGCCTGCGACCTGTCGGCTCAGTAGCCGTTAGCCCCGGACAAATGCCTGCTCAGGCGTCGATCAGCGGCACTTCCAGTACCTGCTGCCGGCTGATCAACTGAAAGGCGATGTAGTACTTGTAGATGTTGGAGACGTACTGCACCGTTTCACGGCCGATGACCCGGGCGGCGATGGTTTCGACGTTGTCGAACCATTCGTTGGGATCTAGCCCGGTGCGTTCGGCTTCGCGCCGCATTTCGCGCACGCGCCGCGGCCCGGCGTTGTAGGAGGCCAGCGCAAACAGCAGCTTGTTGTCTTCGTCCATCGGGGCCTGGGCGTAGTAACGGTCGATCATCCAGCGCACGTAGCGCGCACCGGCATGGATGTTGTTTTCCAGTTCGGTGATGTCGCCAACGCCCATCTCGGCACCGGTGGCCGGCAGCAGCTGCATCACGCCGATGGCGCCGGCCGGGGAACGCGCCGACTGGTCCAGCCGGGATTCCTGGTAGGCCTGCGCGATCAGCATCAGCCAGTCCAGGTCGTATTCCCGGCCGTAATCGCGGAAGATCCTGGCCATGCCGGCAAAGCGAGCCACGGCCTCCTCGCGCCCGTCTTCCAGTACCCAGCGGGTATCTTCCAGATAGCGCCGGAATGTGACGTTGCCAAACAGCGTGCCGGCACGATGGGTGGCGAGAAACTCGTCGAGCACCCCTTTCAACTGCGTGCTGTCCGGGTGCACGGCAAATGCCATCTCGCCCCCTTCGCGCAGCACGATGTCCTCGTGCACCTCCAGATCGGGCAGGGCCTGATTCCACAGCTGTGCCAGGTAGTCGTCTGCGACCGCGTGGTCGACAAGGCCGGCGGCGACCATTTCCAGCACGTCTCCGGTCTCGAAGTGGCCCGGCGCCGGTTCCAGTCGCATGCGCGGCAGGCCACGCTGCGAAAAGCGGCGATTGAGCCGTTCCAGACTTTCGAAGTAGCTGCTGTGCGGTCTAACGTAGATAGTGCGTCCGGCCAAATCGTCGATGGTTTCGACCGGCTCGGCCGAGGGACCGGAAACCAGCACCTCGTCGATGCCGCGCGACCACGGTCGGCTGAACAACACCTGGCGCTGGCGCGTGGGCGTGACCGTCAGGTTCGCGGCGATCACATCGCCCCGGCCGTCGCGCAACCACGGAATCAGGCGATCACGGGTGACCGGGACGTAGATGACGTTGACGCGCTGGTGACCGCGCCCCAGCTTGTCATTGAGAAAGTCCTCGAAGGCTTCCATGAACTCGTAGGACAATCCGCGCTGGCTGCCGCGCTCGTCGAGAAAATAGAAGGTCCGGCTGTAAGGCACCAGCACGCGAATCTGGCGGCGCTCGACCATGCCGTCGAGATCCCCGCTCCAGCGTCCGATCAACGGATCGGCCAGTTCGACCAGCTCGTCAACGTCCTCGTCGGCCTCCGGTTGAGGTTCGGTCACCTTCTCGTCGGCTGAGCAGGCGACCAGAATGGACAGCAATAGCGCCGCCCAGACCGGTTTCGGGATCACGCCGGGAGGGATTGCCACGCCGCCTTCAGCCTACGATGGCGGCGGCACCGCCCTCGAGGTTGTAAACCTGGGTGTAGCCCTGCTTGCGGTAATGCTCGGCGTACTGCTGGCTGGTCACGCCGACATCGCACACGAACACCAGCGGCTGGTTGGGATCGCCGTCCTTGAGCTCGGCCATCAGGTCGGCATCCAGCGGACGGGCGAAGTCCAGCGGCTTGTCGGCCCGATTGGCCTCCGAACGGGTGTCGATCACCAGCAGGCGTTCGCCCGAGTTCAAGCGCTCCTGCAACTCGGCCGGGCTCATCTGCTTGACCGGTGCCGGCGCACCCGGGAGGTCGAGCTTCAGTCCTTCGCCCTGCACGCTTTCGACCCAGTCGATCTTCGCGCCTTTGGCACGCTGGGCGGAGGCCAGATCCATCAGCACCGTGATACCGGCGGCCTCGGTTTCGATCTCATGGCCCTGCTTCGGACCGACCTGGAACTGGGCGTCCCAGCCCGAGTCAATGGCAAAATGCAGGTGGTTGCCGGGATAGGCGTCGAGAAACTCGCGGATCTTCTCGGCCGCCTTGTCGGTGATTTCGATCTCAGGCGGGGTGCGGTCGGGTTTTTCCAGGCCGAACATCTCGTGCAGCTCGCCGGAATTGAACATCTCGGTAATGATGTCGCAGCCACCGACCAGCTCGCCATTGACATAAAGCTGGGGGATGGTCGGCCAGTTGCCGAACACCTTGATGCCCTCGCGGATGGACTCGTCCTCGAGCACGTTGTAGGCGGCATAGTCGCCCTCGAGCAACTGGTCGAGCATGCCGGCCACGCGCGCGGAGAAACCGCACTGCGGCATTTTCGGGCTGCCCTTCATGTAGAGAACATAGCGATGGGAGGCGATCTGCTGTTCAATGCGTTCGCGCACGGCGGGTTCGAGACTCATAAGCGGGTATCGGATCCAATGTGATTGGGTGGTTTCAATACATGATTGTCGGGCCGAGAAGGACGACTATCAAGGAAATTTCGCGGATCATTCATTCTCGCAGACGGTCTATTTCGGTATCCTAGACGATACGCATCAGTATGCCGTCACGAACGGCAGGCGGCAGGACCCCTTGAACACGCTCCACCACACTGACTTTGAAAGAGATTCCTGCGGATTCGGGCTGATTGCCAGTCTGGACAACCGACCCGAGCACCGCATCCTGGCCGACGCACTGGCCGCCCTGACCCGCCTGACCCACCGTGGCGCGGTCGCCCCCGACGGCAAGACCGGCGACGGCTGCGGGATTCTGGTGCGTTTGCCGGAGGCCTTCCTGCGCGCCGCCGCATCGGACAGCGGCATCGCCCTGGGCGATCGATTTGCCGTCGGCATGGTTTTCCTGTCCCCCGAAGATCACGAGGCGCAACGCGCCGCGCTCGAGCGCAATATTCGCGACCAGCAACTCGAGGTCGCCGGCTGGCGCGAGGTCCCGATCGACCCCGAGGCCCTGGGCCGGAAAGCGGCCGACACCCTGCCGCGCATCGAGCAGGTATTCGTCAACGTTCCGGCCGGGCTCTCGCGCGGCGATCTCGGCCGGCGCCTGTTCATGGCAAGGCGCCGATGCGAGGCCGAGATCGGCCCGGATGCCGGCTTCTACATCGCCAGCCTGTCGGCCGAGACGGTGTCCTACAAGGGCATGGTAATGCCCGAGTACCTGGCCCAATTCTATCCCGACCTGGCCGACGAGCGGCTGACCACCTCCGCCGTGGTATTTCATCAACGTTTTTCCACCAACACCCTGCCGCGCTGGGAGCTGGCCCAGCCGTTTCGCATGCTGGCCCACAACGGCGAGATCAACACCATCCGCGGCAACCGCACCTGGGCCCGCGCGCGCCGCAAGCTGCTGGCCTCGCCGCTGCTCGAGGAGATGGGCGAACTGTCCGAGCCGGTGGCCATGCACGGCTCCGATTCCAGTTCGCTCGACAACATGGTCGAGCTGCTGGTCACCGGCGGCATGCCGCTGCCGCAGGCCGTTCGCATCCTGATGCCGCCGGCCTGGCAGACCGCCGACAACCTGGATGCCGACCTCAGGGCCTTCTATGAATTCTTCACCTTCCACCAGGAAGGCTGGGACGGCCCGGCCGGCCTGGTGATGTGCGACGGACGATTTGCCGTGTGCGCGCTGGATCGCAACGGCCTCAGGCCGGCGCGCTGGACCCTGACCACCGACCGCCGGCTGATCGTGGCCTCGGAAACCGGCGTGGTCGATCTGGCCACCGACGAAGTCGAGGCCCGCGGCCGGTTGGGTCCGGGGCAACTCCTGGTCGCCGATATCGAATCAGGCGAACTGCTCGACCATCGCGCCGTCGACGAACAACTCAAGCATCTCCACCCCTGGCAGGAGTGGCTGAAGTCCGGCGTCAAGTACCTCGATTCCGAACTGGTCGATGTGCACATGGCCGCCGAACCATTCGACAAGGACACGCTGGCGACCTACCAGAAGATGTTCAATCTCTCGCGCGAGGAACGCCGCGAGGTCATCCAGGTGCTGGCCCGCACCCAGGCCGAGGCGGTCGGCTCGATGGGCGACGACACGCCCATGCCGGTGCTGTCGACCAGGGTCCGGTCCATCTACGACTGCTTCCGCCAGCAATTCGCCCAGGTCACCAACCCGCCCATCGACAGCCTGCGCGAGCGCATCGTCATGTCGCTGGAAACCGGCATTGGCCGCAAGGGCAACGTGTTCACCCCCGGCCCGGACCTGGCCGACCGCGTGGTGCTCAACTCGCCGGTCCTGAGCCAGCGCAAGCTGCGGCAGCTGATCAACACCCCGCAACTGGGCGTGCCCTCGGAGTTCATCGACCTGAACTACCCGGAAGACCTGCCGCTGGAGCAGGCCATCGACGATCTGTGCCGCAAGGCCAGTGCGGCGGTGGATGACGGCAAACTGGTGCTGCTGATCTCCGACCGCTACCTCAAGCCCGGCCACCTGCCGGTGCATGCCCTGCTGGCCACCGGTGCGATTCATCACCACCTGCTCGAAACCGGCCAGCGCCCGCTGTGCAACCTGATCATCGAGACCGGCACCGCGCGCGACCCGCACCACTTCGCCTGCCTGATCGGCTTCGGCGCCACCGCGGTCTACCCCTATCTCGTCTACCAGAGCCTGCATGCCATGGTCGAGGCCGGCGAGATAGAGCGTCCGGAAGACCGGGTGCTGGAACTGGGCCGCAACTTCCGCCGCGGGATCCGCAAGGGGCTTTACAAGATCCTGTCGAAGATGGGCATCTCCACCATCGGCTCCTACCGCGGCGCGCAGCTGTTCGAGATCATCGGCATGGCCGACGAGGTGGTCGACAAGTGCTTCCCCGGCGCGGTCAGCCGCATTCAGGGCGTTGATTTTTCCGACCTGCACGCCGACCAGCAGTCGCTCGCGCGCTTTGCCTGGAACAAGACGGTGCCGATTGAACACGGCGGCCTGTACCGTTACGTGCACGGTGCCGAGTACCATGCCTGGAACCCGGACGTGGTCACGTCGCTGCACCGTGCCGTGTATAACAACAGCGAGGCCAGCTACCGTGAGTTCTCCCGACTGGTCAATGAACGTGAACCGGCCACCTTGCGCGATTTGCTCGATTTCGACTCGCCGCACGAGCCGATCGAACTCGATGCGGTCGAACCGGCCGAGGCGATCGTCAAGCGATTCGACTCGGCCGGCATGAGCCTGGGCGCCCTCTCGCCCGAAGCCCACGAGGCGCTGGCCATTGCCATGAACCGGCTCGGCGCGCGCTCGAACTCCGGCGAGGGCGGCGAGGACCCGGCCCGCTATGGCACCGAGAAACGCTCCAAGATCAAGCAGATCGCCTCGGGCCGCTTTGGCGTGACGCCGGAATACCTGATCAACGCCGAGGTCATCCAGATCAAGATCGCCCAGGGCGCCAAACCCGGCGAAGGCGGCCAGCTGCCCGGCCACAAGGTCGACAAGCTCATCGCCCGGCTGCGCTTCGCCACCCCCGGCGTCGGCCTGATCTCGCCGCCGCCGCATCACGACATCTATTCGATTGAAGACCTGGCGCAGCTGATCTTCGACCTCAAGCAGGTCAACCCGGCCGCGCTGGTCTCGGTCAAGCTGGTGGCCGAACCCGGCATCGGCACGATTGCCGCCGGCGTGGTCAAGGCCTATGCCGACCTGATCACCGTATCGGGCTACGACGGCGGCACCGGCGCCAGCCCGCTGACCTCGGTCAAGTACGCCGGCGCGCCCTGGGAACTGGGCCTGAGCGAGGTCCGCCAGGTGCTGATGGCCAATGACTTGCGAGGCCAGGTGCGCATCCAGGCCGACGGCGGGCTCAAGACCGGCAAGGATGTGGTCAAGGCCGCCATTCTCGGCGCCGAGAGTTTCGGCTTCGGCACCGCGCCCATGGTGGCGCTGGGCTGCAAGTACCTGCGTATCTGCCACCTCAACAACTGCGCCACCGGGGTCGCCACGCAAAACGACATCCTGCGCAAGAAGCACTTTATCGGCCTGCCCGAAATGGTGATCAACTACTTCATGTTCGTGGCCAATGAGGTGCGCGAGATCCTCGCGCAACTGGGCGTGGCCCGGATCGAGGACCTGATCGGGCGCACCGAGTACCTCAAGCGCATCGACGGCCTGACCCTGCGCCAGAACAAGCTCGATCTCTCGCCGCTGCTGGCCAAGTCGGGCCTGAGTCCGGATACCGCCCATTGCTGCCTGGCCGAGCGCAACCCGCCGCACGACACCGCCGAACTGGCCGGGCGCATCCAGACCGACACCGCCGAGGTGGTAAAAAGTGGCCAGGGCGGCAAGTTTGAATACCCGATTCGCAACAGCGACCGCTCCATTGGCGCAAGGCTGTCTGGAGAGATCGCCACGCACTGGGGCAACCAGGGCATGGCCCAGCATCCCGTCGAGATCGACTTCAGCGGCACGGCCGGGCAGAGCTTCGGCGCCTTCAATGCCGGCGGCCTGCACCTGAAACTGACCGGGGAGGCCAACGACTATGTCGGCAAGGGCATGGCCGGCGGCCGCATCGTGCTCACCCCGCCGGCGGGTATCCGCTACTCGGCACGCACCACGCCGATCATGGGCAATACCTGCCTGTACGGCGCCACCGGCGGCGAGCTGTTTGCCCAGGGCATGGCCGGCGAGCGCTTCGCCGTGCGCAACTCCGGCGCCGTTGCCGTGATCGAAGGCGCGGGTGATCACTGCTGCGAGTACATGACCGGCGGAGTCGTGGTGGTGCTCGGCCGCACCGGCATCAACTTCGGCGCCGGCATGACCGGTGGCTTCGCTTACGTGCTCGATATCGACCGCGGCTTCGTCGACCGCTACAACCACGAGTTGATCGACATCCGCCACATCGAACCCGACAGCATGGAAAACCACGTCCATCACTTGAGAGGCCTGATCATGCGTCACGGCGAACTGACCGGCAGCAAACAGGCCGAATGGGTGCTGGACGATTTCCGTCGCCTGCTGCCCAAGTTCTGGCTGGTCAAACCCAAGGCCGCCGAACTCGACGACCTGATTTCGGCCCTGAGGGACGCGGCATGAAGAACCCCAGTCCGCTCCATTTTCTCGAAAGCCCGCGCCGCGACCCGGAGGTGCTGTCGGTACCGATTCGCGTGCGCGGCTGGGACGAGATCTACGGCGGCTACGATGCCGACGGCGCGGCCGACCAGTCGGCGCGTTGCATCAACTGCGGCAATCCCTACTGCGAGTGGGAATGCCCGGTGCACAACTACATTCCCGACTGGCTGCGGCTGGCCCGCCAGGGTCGGCTGTTCGAGGCCGCCGAGCTGTGCCACCAGACCAACACCCTGCCCGAGGTCTGTGGTCGCATCTGCCCGCAGGACCGGCTGTGCGAGGGCGCCTGCACCCTCAACGACGGGCTGGGCGCGGTCACCATCGGCTCGGTGGAAAAATGGATCACCGACGAGGCCTTCCGCCAGGGCTGGCGGCCCGACCTGTCGAAGGTCAAACCCACCGGCAAGCGCGTGGCCGTGATCGGCGCCGGCCCGGCCGGACTGGGCGCGGCCGATATCCTGGTCAGAAACGGTGTCGAGGCACACGTGTTCGACAAGTACCCGCGCATCGGCGGCCTGCTGACCTACGGCATCCCGCCGTTCAAGCTCGACAAGCAGGTGGTCGAGACCCGACGCGAGATCATGGAAGGCATGGGCGTGACCTTCCACCTCGGTACCGAGATCGGTCGTGACGTCGCGTTCGATCGCCTGCTGGCCGACTACGACGCGGTCTTCGTCGGCATGGGCACCTACAAGTACGTCACCGGCAACCTGCCCGGTTCGGAAAAGGACGGCGTCGTCGAATCCCTGCCCTACCTGATCGGCAACATCGGCCAGGTGCTCAGGGAACCGATGGACGGCTTCGACTACATCAACCTCGAAGGCAAGCGCGTGGTCGTGCTCGGGGGCGGCGACACCGCCATGGACTGCGTGCGCACCGCGATCCGCCAGGGCGCGTTCTCGGTCACCTGTGCCTACCGCCGCGACGAGGAGAACATGCCCGGCAGCCGGCGCGAAGTAGCCAACGCGAAGGAAGAAGGCGTGGAATTCCTGTTCAACCGCCAGCCCGTCGAAATCGTCGGCGAGAACGGCGTGGAAGGCGTCAAGGTCGTGCGCACCGAGCTGGGCCCGCCCGACGAGGCCGGCCGGCGCCGGCCCGAACCGGTCGAGGGCAGCGAGGAAACCCTGCCGGCCGACGCCGTGGTCATTGCCTTCGGCTTCCGCCCCAATCCGCCCGACTGGCTAACATCAGCCGGCGTGGAAACCCACGAGGACGGGCGCCTGAAAGTCGGCGAGAACGGCCGCACGGCCTACCAGACCAGCCACGAAAAGATCTTCGCCGGCGGCGACATGGTGCGCGGCGCCGACCTGGTCGTCACCGCCGTGTTCGAGGGCCGCGAGGCGGCGAAAAGCCTGCTGTCGACGCTGGAGATCAGCGCCGGCGGATGAACCAGCACTGGTGGATGCGGCGGTTGCGCTCGAAGTCCTTCGGGATGGACCAGGCAGACCGATCCTCGATGTGGAATTCCCCGGCCAGCGCCGGATCGAGCTTGAAGCCGCGCAGGTTGGTGGAGAAGACGAGCGTGCCGCCGGCGCTCAGGTGAGCGGCGGCATTACGAATCAGGTCGGCATGGTCGCGCTGGATGTCCAGGGTGCCGTCCATGCGCTTTGAGTTGGAAAAGCTCGGCGGGTCGAGAAAGATCAGGTCAAAGCGTTCCTGGTTGCGCTTGAGCCATTCACGGCAGTCGGCCGGCACGATGCGGTGGCGCTCGTCGAGGCAGTCATTGAGTGCGAGATTGCGCTTGAGCCACTCCAGGTAGGTGTTGGACAGATCAACGCTGGTGGTGTGGGCCGCGCCGCCGACCGCGGCATGCACGGTGGCCGCGCCGGTATAGCAGAACAGGTTGAGCAGGCGTTTGCCCTTGGCCTGCTCGGCCAGCCACTGGCGGACCGGTCGGTGGTCCAGGAACAGGCCGGTGTCGAGATAATCGGTGAGGTTGACCTCGAGACGACAACGGCCCTCGGTCACGGTCAATGTCTTCGACTGGCGGCTCTGGCGGGTGTATTGATCGCTGCCGCGCTGGCGACGACGCACCTTGAACACCATGCGCTCGGGCGGCACGCCCAGCGCGCCGGGCAGCGCGGTCAGTGCAGCCTGCAGACGGGCACGGGCCCTGGCCGCATCGACCGTGGCCGGCGGCTCGTATTCCTGCACGTGCAGCCAGTCGCCGTCCTCGCCGCCGTAGACGTCAACAGCCAGGGCGTACTCGGGAATGTCGGCGTCATAGATCCGGTAGCACCGGATGTTCTCGCGCTCCAGCCAACGCCTGAGCTGGCGGCGGTTCTTGGCGATGCGATTGACCAGGTCTTCGGCCGGCTGCGCTGTTGATTCACCGGCATCCATGCCGATCTCGAATCGCTCCAGGCTGCACTCGATCGGCCCGTTCCGAACCTGCCAGGTCCGCTCGGGCTTGAGCCCGATTCGACAGCCGGCCCCGTTGAGCACCATCGCTCGCCAGCCCGGGAAATGCCGGCGCAGGGTCTCGCCCAGCCTCAGGTACAGCGGCATCAGCTCGTGCTGCTCGCCGATGCGCTCGCCATAGGGCGGGTTGACCGCCACCAGGCCGGTCTTCACCTTTGCCGGCGGCCCGGCATCGACCACATCGCGCCGCTCGACATGCACGCGCCCGGCCAGGCCGGCACGTTCGAGATGCTGGCGCGTCAGGTAAACGGCACGGCGGTCATGATCGAAAGCGGCCATGGGCGGCAGTTTCTCCAGGCCGGCCTCCTGGCGCTCCAGGGCCTCGTCGATCAATGCCTTCCAGGCTTCGTCGTCGTGCCCGCGCCAGTGCTGGAATCCGAAGCGGGTGCGCAACAGCCCCGGCGCCACATCGGCCGCCATCCAGGCCGCCTCGATGACGATGGTGCCCGAACCGCACATCGGGTCGACGAAGCCGCCACCGGCCGAGGCCAGCTCCGGCCAGTCGGCCCGCAGCAGCATGGCCGCGGCCAGATTTTCCTTCAGCGGTGCCTGGTTACCGGCCTCGCGCACACCACGCTTGTGCAGACTCTCGCCCGACAGGTCCACGGCCACGCTGACCTGCTCGCCGTGCATGTGCACGTGGATGCGTACATCGGGGGCACGAATGTCGACCGAGGGTCGATCACCGGTCAGTTCACGCAGCTGGTCGACCACGGCATCCTTGACGCGCTGGGCGGCAAAGCGGCCATGTCCCACCGCGGCCCGAATCCCGGTGAATGCGACCGCCAGGGTATTGTCCGGGCCCAGGTGGTCAAGCCAGTCGATCTGCCGGGCACCGGCATACAGTGCCTCGGCGTTGGCTGCGGTGAACTCGGCCAGCGGCAACAGCACGCGGTTGGCAATGCGCGACCACAGGCAGGCGCGATAGGCGCCGGCCAGACCGGCGCGGAATCGAACTCCGCCCCGCCCGGCCCTGACCTCGGCAAGGCCAAGTCCGGCAAGCTCGGCGGCCAACAGGTCCTCTAGCCCCTGTGGAGCGGTGGCGAACAGATCGTTATGGGAAGACATGGCGGGATTCTTGGTCTCGACTGCCTCATGATAAACCGAGCCGCTTGAGCGGCAGCGCGCGTAGATTGTTTCCGGCCATTCAGCCAGAGGCCGCCACGCGGGATCGGCAGGCAGCCCGACCGGTCAGCCGGGATGCCACCGCCTCGGCCGAGCGTACCGCCGTCTCCAGCAGCGGCACTCCCGGGTAAGCCCAGGAACCGCAGTAGAACAGGCGCCGGTCCGGCTCATCGTGCCACTGTTCCAGGCGGGCGAGCACCTCGGCGTTGCTCTCGTTGACCACCGCGCGCTGCATCGGGATACGCTCGATGATCTGCCTCTCCATGGGCTCGAACATCGGACTCCAGGTCTGGAACACTGGCGACTTGTCGGTGAGCGTCGGCTCGACGGCATTGACCCACACGGTGAACATGGCATCGCCAAGCTGCCGGTCCATCATGAAATTGAGTGCGGTCCAGTCACTTCGCCTGCGCGGCATGAAGCGTTCATCCCGGTGGACGACCAACTCGCCGTTGGCATAGGGAATGGCGGCCAGAACCTCGCGCTCGGCACCAAAAGCGTCATCGTCGAGGAAGTCGAGCTGATTGGCCTGGGTGGCGACGATCACGTGATCGTAGACATCACCTTGCCCACACGCATTGCGCACCTCCAGGCCGTCGGCCGCAGGGCGGATGAAACGGACCGGGTTGCCGAAAAAGGCAGGGAAATCGCCTGCCAGCGCTTCGGCAAACCGCACGGTCCCCCCATTCAGGCGTACCAGTTCACCCGAGTGCAGAATATTGTCGAGCAAGTCAAGCAGCTGGCCCGCCGGCCAATCGTTCAGTCGCTGCTCGTCGCAAGTGCAGATGGTGGAGAGAATGGGGAGAATCAGGCCCCGCCAGAACAGCCGGTCTGGCATATGCCGCCAGGCAAACTCATCGAGCCGGAGTTCGAGATTTTCGTCGCGAAACTGCCGGGTACGGCGCGCCAGACGAAACAAGCCCATCCCCAGACGCAGGCCACGTACCCTGAAATGCCGCCAGGAACCGAACATGGGCCACCCGGTCAGCGGCATGTGGCCGCTGCGAAACCAGGTGCGCTGATCCATCCAGTTGCAGGACACTCGCACATCGGCATTGAAGGTCGTCATACCGGCGCGCCGGGCCAACTCCAGGGTCCGGTCCCAGCGCCCCTCGCCCATGACCCTCAACGGCACATCGACAATGCCGCCTTCAACCTCCAGGGAGTGAGCCGCCATGCCCAGCCCGTCGCGCGACTCGAACAGCGTGACATCGAGCCCGGCATCGCCACACGCGCGGGCAGCGGCCAACCCGGCCATACCCGTTCCAACCACCGCTACACGCTGGCTCATGAAAATTTACCGTCGATCAGGGACAAGATTGCCGACCACTCTAGTGCAACCCGCGCGTCGGCAGGAATGCAAGAAGCGGGCAGCCTGCACGGCAACACGGCAACCGGCGACCTCCTGGCACAAGCGGCAGACGTCGAATGCGTCTACGGCCGCGACAAACCAGCTCCCTGCGGGGCCTGATGCTCCTGCATCCCCGAAACGACCCTCGATCAGGTCGCAAGCAAGCCGTCCATGTCGTTGTCATCCTCGTCGTTGCCATCCTTGTCGGAATCGCCGTTGTCGGCCTGCTCGTCATCGTCCTCTTCGTCTTCCAGGTCGATCTCCTCGAGCACCGGATCGTCGACCCGATCCTCGCCCGGCGCCTCGACCGGTATCGGTTCGAGATGCCATTCATCCGGATCGACTTCGTCACCGGCATAACGCCTTAGACGCTCGCGCCGGGCGCGTTCGTTCTCGAACTGCACTTCCAGGGTGAAAGTCAGCCGCCAGTCACTGCGCCGAGGCTCGCCGGTGTCGAAGTCGCGCGGCCAGGCATGCTCCGGCTGGACTTCATAGAACAGCCAGTGACGCAGAAACTGACGCCGATAGCGCAGCGCGACGAAGTATTCCTCGACCTCGAAACTCGGGTGCGTAAATCCGAACGATCCCACCTCGCCGCGCAGAGCCGTACGCGAGTCCAGTTGCTGGAAGGCCACCACCGAGCTTCGCCAGTCCACCCCGCTCGAGCCCTCCGACCAGGTGCCCTGGCCAGTCCAGCGGACGAGTCGATCGCGATCGGGCAGCCACTCCCAGTCCAGGCGCGAGGTCGTGCCCAGGCCATCCTCGTACTCCCAGAACAGCGTTTGGGTCGCGCGCGCCAGAGTATGCTGCGTCAGCCCCTGCACGTATCGGTAGCGGCCACGCACCAGTGGATTGAGATCGGTGCCGCTGACCCGCACCGTTCCATCGATGTCGAAACGGCTGCGTGCCCGTTCGGTCCCCAGGAAACGCAGGCCCAGCCGCGTGCGCTCGTCCGGGTCACCAACCGGCGGACCGTCACCGAACTCGTCGCTGAAATCGGCGTCACGACTGACCAGCAGCCTGACTCGCTCCGACACGCGCGGCAAGATGACGTTGGCGCGCACCTGAACCCCCAGACTCGTGCCCTCGGTCTGATCCCACAACACGGAGTTGCGAAAACGGAAAAACGTCCCGACCGGAGTCTCCTCCAACGCACGTTCGTCACCGAAGAAGCCATCGAACCAGGCTGCCGGCTCGCACAACCGCTGGCCAAGGTAGGAATGGGAACGATCGAGCCAGCTTTCGGGACGATCGAGCTCGTCGCGACAGGACAACTCCTGCAGTTCCTCCTGCTGTCGCTTGCGCTCTTCGCGGTCGCGGTCTTCGGCAGCAACAGCGCCGCCGCCCGCAGTCAGCATGACCGCAAGAACGAAGGTGAGCGTTTTCATGCCACAATGCTCCATGTGGATACTTGCCGGCGCCGATGAGGGACAAGCCGCCACGGCCGACCGTGCCAAGCATCATAAGCCAACGAGGGAGACCAGCGTGCACACCCGTGGAGAAAAACTTGCCTGAGCAGTCCGCACGGCCTTTTGCCGGCCTCGGTCCGGAAACCGTGCTGGAGTCGGTCGAAAGCCTGGGCGTGCTGACCGACGGTCGCCTGCTTGCCCTGGGCAGCTACGAAAACCGGGTCTGGCAAGTCGGGCTGGACGCGCGCGAACCAGTGGTGGTCAAGTTCTACCGGCCGGGACGCTGGTCGGACGAGGCCATCGAGGAAGAGCACCGGTTTTCCGCCGAACTGGTCGACGGCGGCCTGTCAGTGGTCGCGCCCCTGGTCTTCGACGGCGCCACCCTGCACCGTCATGCCGGCTTCCGCTTTGCCGTATTTCCCCGCCGCGGCGGCCATGCCCCGGAACTGGCCCACGAACCCACCCTGCGTCACATAGGTCGCGTGCTGGGGCGCCTGCATGCCATCGGTGCAGCCGCTCCATTCAGCCATCGTCCGAGACTGACCGTGTCTGAACGTGGTGAACAACCCGTTCGTTGGCTGCTGGACAACAACTGGCTGCCGTGGCACCTTGAAAAACCGTTCGAACAGCTCTGTGAACAGCTCCTGCAAGCCATTCGGGCCGCCTACAGCCGTGCCGGCGCCATCGTTGAGCTGCGACTTCACGGCGACTGTCACCCGGGCAATATCCTCTGGCGCGACGAACAGGCCCATTTCGTCGACCTCGACGACTGTCTTACCGGCCCGGCCATTCAGGACCTGTGGATGCTCGTCTCCGGCGATCGCCATGAGCGCGAGCGGCAGCTGGGGTGGATGCTGTCGGAGTATTGCCGGTTTCACGACTTCGATGCCCGGGAGCTGCACCTCATCGAGCCGCTGCGAACCCTGCGCATGATCTATTATCAGGCCTGGCTGGCGCGGCGCTGGGATGACCCGGCCTTTCCCGCTGCCTTTCCATGGTTCGGCGAAGACCGGCACTGGGAAAACGTCATCGAACAACTGAAGGAACAACTCGGAGAAATGGCCGAGCCACCGCTGCAACTGCCGGAGAGACTTTCGTGAATGCCGTGGTGTCGGCCTGCAACATTCTCGCGGCAACCAGCGGATTGCGCCAGCAGGGCTGGTGGGCGGGCGACAACATCGTCTGCGGCGACCTGCTCGGGGCGCTGCGCTCGGAATTGATCGAACTGGTCGAACAGGAACGCTTCGAACGCGCCGGTATTGGCCGGGAAACCGACTACCTGCTCGACAGCGATATCCGCAGCGACCGCATCTACTGGCTGAACCGCGAACGCCCGATGCAACGGCGCCTGCTCGACCGAATGGAAGAATTGCGGCTCGACCTCAATCGCGAACTGTTCCTCGGACTGTTCGAATTCGAAGGCCATTTGGCCCACTATCCGCCCGGCGCCTTCTATCGACGCCATTACGACAGCTTTCGCGGCGCGGCCAACCGCATCGTCTCGGTCGTGATCTACCTCAATGAAACCTGGCAGCCCGGCGATGGCGGAGAACTGGTGCTCTACCAGCCCGACAGCGACGAAGAGATCATTCGCGTTCAGCCGCGCGCCGGCACCATGGCGCTGTTCATGAGCGAGGAAATCCCACACGAAGTGCTGCCGGCCCGCACCCACCGGGCCAGCATTGCCGGCTGGTTCCGCCTCAACAACTCGATCGCCGGCCACATCGACCCGCCGCGATAGCAGACCGACCTGCCCTGCTCATCCCGCCGCCACCCCGGCCTGCCCGAGGGTCCGATCCGGGCGCTTGCCGGTCAGTTTCTCGACCAGCCAGTCGCTGGCGTTCTGCACGATCACGTACAGGCAGGGAATCAGAAACAGGGTCAGCAACATGGCCACCAGCAGACCGCCGATCACGGCCACGGCCAGCGGCTGCATCAGGTTCGCGCCCGAGCCCATGCCGATGGCCAGCGGAGTCATGCCGGCGACCGTGGTCAGCGTGGTCATGAGAATCGGCCTCAAGCGAATGCCGCCGGCCTCGACCACCGCATCCACCGTGGTCAGTCCGCGCCGTCGCCCGCGCTCGATGTATTCGACCAGCAAAATGGCGTTGTTGACCACGATACCGATCAGCAGAATCACGCCCAGAAAGGCCGGGGCCGACAATGGTGTCCCGGTGATCGCGAGCATGCTGACCACACCGATCAGACTCAGCGGGGCGGCGGCCATGATGACCAGCGGATTGGACAACCGGTCGTATTGCACCGCCAGCACCACGAAGACCAGGAACAGGGCCAGCAGGATGACGGTCATCATTTCCCGGTCGGTTTCCTCGGCGGTCTCGAACTGACCGGCAAAGATAAGCCCGTACTGGTCGGGAATATCCATGGCCTCGATTCGATCCCGAATCTCGTTCATGATCGAACCGGCATCGTTGAGCGCGGTATTGAAATTACCGGTCACGCGCTGCACACGCACCTGGTTTTCCCGCTCGATGTGGGCCGGGCCCTCGCCCATGTTGAATCGGGCGACATCGGCCAGCTGAATCACGCGCCCGTTGCCTGAAGACACAATGAGTTGTCCCAGCTCCTGCTCGTCGCCGGTGACCTCTCGCGGCAGGCGCACGCGCACATCGTATTCGTTGGCGCCGGTGGAATAGCGGGTGGGCACGGCCCCGGTGACCGCATCGCGCAACGAGCGGCCGACCTCGCCGACATTCAGCCCCAGCGCGGCGGCACGCTCGCGGTCGACATCGATGCTCAACAGCGGCGTGCGGTCATCGCGCGCCATCTCGATATCGTCCAGGCCGGTCAGACCGTCGAGCCGGTCGACCATCTCCAGCGCCAGGTTCTCGAGCGTGTCGAGATCCTCGCCGACGATCATCACGTCCATGTCGGTGCCGCGGGCCCCGAAATTGAGCCCCGGAATGCGTGGTGGACGAATCCAGGTGCGGGCATTGGGGATATCGAGTTCACGCAGACGCTGCTGTGCCTCGGCCACCCACAGCCCGGCCGGCAGGTCGGGGCGTTCGGCGGCATCGGTCAGCACCACGTCCATGCGCGCCGTGCCCGGCCTTTCCGAAACCACCCCGCCATGCAGGTGCCCGCCGACGATGGCAAACACGCTCTCCACGTGCGGCATGTCGCGAATTTCGTTTTCCACCATGCGCGCGGCTTGATCGGTCTGCTCCGGCGTGGTGCCCGGCGGCAGGTGGATGCGCACGTTGACCTGGCCGTCGTCGAGCTGCGGCAGGAACTCGTTGCCCAGCCGGCCCATGCCCAGCACCGCGATCACGAACAGGCCGACCGAAGCCGCCACCACGCCCCAGCGCCAGCGCAGCATCGGGCGCAGGATGGCGCGATAACGCACGATCAGCCACTCGATGAAGGCATCGAAGCCGCGATAGATCGCCGTGCGATTGAGGCCGGAGCGGTACTGCACCTTGCCGAACTGGGCCGACAGCATGGGCACCAGGGTCAGCGCCACGGCCAGCGAGGCGACCACGGCAAAGGAAATCGTCAGAATCAGTTCCCGGAACACCAGCGCGGCCATGCCGGTAATCAGCAAAAACGGCACCACGGCGGCCAGGTTGGTCAGGGTGCCGGCGGTAATCGCCGAAATCACTTCCTGGGCCCCATCGTGGGCTGCTTCCTGCGAGGATTTCTTGAGCTTGTCGCGGTGGCGCGAAATGTTTTCGAGCATGACGATAGCGTTGTCGAGCAGCAAGCCGACCCCCAGCGCCAGGCCGCCGAGACTGATCACGTTGAGCGTCTGTCCGCCCAGGCCCATGAGCACGAAGGTAAACAGCACCGCCAGCGGAATCGACAGTCCGATGACGAAACTCTTTCTCAACGATCCCAGGAAAGCCAGCACCACGACCATGGCCAGGACCGCGCCGAGAATGGCCGCGGCAGCGACCGCGTCGACCGAGCCGCGCACGAAATAGGCACCATCGCGGGTGGCCTCCCAGTGAACATCGGGCGGCATGAAGCCCGATTCATCGAGCTGAGCCATGCGTTCGTTGATGGCATCGACCACCTGCACCACGTTGGCCTCGGGCAACTTGTAGATCGACAGCTGCGTGGCCTGCGTGCCGTTGAGGCGCACGAACAGGCGCTGCTCGGCAAAGCCGTCGCGCACATCGGCAATCTCGTGCAGGCGGATACGCCGCTCGGTCCCCGGCACGGTCAGCAGGATGTCGCCGATGTCCTCGGGGCTGGCGAAACGCCCGTCGGTACGCGCCATCACATCGAAGTTGGGCGAGGTAATGTTGCCCGCGGCGATGTTGACGTTCTCGTCGGCGAGCTGATTGGCCACATCCGACAGGGTCAGGCGGTAATAGCGCAAGCGATCCTGATCGAGCACCACCTCGATCTCGCGCACCTGGCCACCGGCCGCCTCCACCGAGGCCACGCCGCTGATCGACTGCAACTGCGGCACCAGCCGCTGCTCCACCCAGTCGCGGACCTCGCGTGGTTCACGCGTGGGCGAGGAAAACCCCGCCCGCCAGATGGCCCACTCGCCCGGATCCCACTTGCGCAGGCGCGGCGGCTGAATGTCGGAGGGCAACTGCTGGCGCGCCACCTCGAGCTGGCGCGCGGCATTCTGCATGGCGATGTCGAGATCGACCCCATGCTCGAAAGTCAGGTTGACGTTGGTGCGGCCTTCCGAGGCGCGCGAGGAAATTCCGGCGAGATTCTCCACCGAAGACAGGTTGCGCTCGAGCACGCGCGTAACCTGCTCTTCCATCACCTCCGGGGCCACGCCGGGATAGTTGACGGTAATGCGCACCAGCGGAAATTCGACCTCGGGCAGCAGGTTGACCGGCAGCCGGTCGACGAAGAACAGCCCCAGCACCAGCACCACCGAGGCAATGGCCAGCGTGCCCACCGGCCGGCGAATGGCCGAGTGGGTCAGGCCGCTGTAATACTGCGTCCCGCGGGCCGGGTCGATTTGATCGGAATCGGGTCGTTCGTGCTTCTCGGACATGGTTCGGTCACTCCACCCAGTCGACGATGCGCACCTGCTCGCCGGCGTTCATTTCCAGTGGATTGGCGGCGACGACCTCCTCGCCGGGCTCCAACCCGCTGATGACCTCGCGCCAGGCGCCACGGATCACGCCGGCCTCGATATCGCGGCGTTCCAGCCGGCCATCGCCATTGATCAGCATGACGAAATGCTGACCACGCTCCTCGCCGACCGAGACCGAGGGCACGGCCAGCACATCGGGCCGACTGTCGACCAGCAGTCGCGCCCGGGCGAGAAACCCGGGTCGCAGCCCAAGTTCGAGCGCGTCGGGCAATTCCACTTCCACCGTGATCAGGCGGCTGGTCTCGTCGGCGGCCGGGAAAATGCGACGGATCACGCCGCCTACCGGATTGCCGCCATCGACGGCATCGACCTGGACGACCACGCTGTCGCCCACGCGCAGGCTGCCGACATCGAGCTCCGACACGCCCAGCCGCGCCACCAGGCTGGACAGATCGGCGATGGCGAACAGCGGCTCATGCCGCGAGATCGCCTCGCCCGGCTCGATATAACGCTCCACCACCGTGCCGTCGATGGTCGAAGTCACGGTGCCGAAGTCCACCCGGGTCTGCCAAAGTTCCAGGTCGGAGCGGGCAATCTCCAGTTCGGCACGCGCGGTCTCGTACTGCGCGGCATCGACATAGTCGCGCTCGCGCAGCTGTTCCATGCGCTCGAAATTCGCTTCCTTCTCGGACAACGTCGCCCGGGCCCGAGCCAACTCCGCGCGCTGCTCGCGCACATCGATATTGGCCAGCACCTCGCCGGCTTCGACCCGGTCGCCCTCCTCGACCAGCACGTCAGTCATGACGCCGTCGGTACGGGCGGCCAGCCGGATGGTTCGCATCGGCTCCACCGGCGCGGAAAGCCGCACGGTACGCGACAGGTCGCGCGAACCGGTTTCGGCGGCACGCACCGGCAGCGACCGATCCGGCCGGTCTTGTTGTGCCGAACCTTCGGCAGCGTCGTCGCCACTGCCGCAGGCAGCCAGCAACAGCAAGCCCGTGACCAGGGCGAAGGGCGTCAGAAATGCAATCCTCATTGCGCTTTTCGATGGCTTGGGGGAATAATCGTTCAATGATATTCGCCCTTGCGATAAGAACCATGAATGGAACTTGAACGGAAGCTTAACGAATCCCCAGGGGTGTGAAATGGCGCACGGATTCGTTGATTCGTTGATTCGTTGATTCGTTGATTCGTTG
>SLIA01000096.1 GCA_007135935.1 Wenzhouxiangella sp. | reverse complement strand
GCAATCCGGTGAACCAGCACCCGGGTCTTGCCCGATCCGGCGCCGGCCAGTACCAGCAAATGCCCATCACCGCCGGTGACCGCCTCGCGCTGGGCGTCATTGAGATCGTCGAGAAGGTGGGAGACGTCCATGGCAATAAAGGCGCTAGGTCCTAGGTTCTAGGTCCTGGGCCGATCCCTGATCCCTGGTCCCGGTGAATTGCCCGATACCCAATATCCGTCCGGTAGAACGCGCCCTCGAATCCGATGTGGGCCAGCCATTGGTAGGCCTGCGCCTGTGCCTTGGCGATGGTCTCGCCCAGTGCGGTCAGGCACAGGACGCGGCCGCCGTTGGTGACCGCGGGTCCGTCCTCGGCTGCACTGGTGCCGGCATGAAAGACCTTTACGTTTTCGGGAAAATCGGTATCGAGTCCGTGGATGGGATGACCCTTGTCGTAGCTTTCCGGGTATCCGCCAGCGGCCATGACCACGCCGAGGGCAAAGCGCTCGTCCCATTCGAGTTCAATCCGGTCGAGCTCACCTTTGAGCGTACGGCCGATGACATCGACCAGGTCCGACTTCAGTCGCATCAGCACCGGCTGGGCTTCCGGGTCGCCGAAGCGCACGTTGAACTCGAGGACTTTGGGTCCGTCGGTGGTCAGCATCACGCCGGCATAGAGAAAGCCGGTGAAGGGGCAGCCATCGGCCTTGAGTCCGGCCAGGGTCGGTTCGATGATGTCGTGCATGATCCGTTCGTGCACCGCTTCGGTGACCACCGGCGCGGGCGAATAGGCGCCCATGCCGCCGGTGTTCGGGCCCCGGTCTTCGTTGTCGCGGCGCTTGTGGTCCTGGCTGGAGGCCAGCGGAAGCACCTTGTCGCCATCGGCGATGACGATGAAGCTGGCTTCCTCGCCGACCAGGAACTCCTCGATCACGACGCGGCTGCCGGCCTGTCCGAAGGCGTTGCCCGAGAGCATGTCCTCTAGCGTGTCCTCGACCGTGGCCATGTCCTCGGCGATGATCACACCCTTGCCGGCGGCCAGGCCGTCGGCCTTGAGCACCACCGGCAGGCCGAGACGTTCGACGAAGGCCTTGCCTTCCGCGACATCCTCGACCACCTTGTAGCCGGCTGTGGGGATGTCATGGCGGGCCATGAAGTCCTTGGCGAAAGCCTTGGACGATTCCAGCCGCGCGGCCGCCGCGCTGGGGCCGAAGCAGGCCAGGCCGGCCTCGGCAAAACGATCGACGATGCCGGCGGCCAGCGGGGCTTCCGGCCCGACGATGGTCAGGTCGACGCCTTCGCTTTTGGCCAGTTCCAGCAGCCCATCGATGTCCTCGGCTCCGATGTCGACATTCTTCATTCCTTTCTCGGTGGCCGTGCCGGCATTCCCGGGGGCCACCAGCACCTGTGAAACACCTTTCGATCGGGCGGCTGTCCAGGCCAGCGCATGCTCGCGGCCACCGCCGCCGACGATGAGGATTTTCATGGGGGAGTCTTCGGCTTGGTTTGAACGACGCTTATTGTAACGTGGCTTCGTCGGGCTTCGGAGGTAGGTAAAAAAGGTGAAAGGTGAAAGGGGAAAGGAGCGGTTTACGGTTTTCGGGGTGGAGTCGGTGCGTCCGTGGCCGGTAACCCGTTCACCCATTTACCCATTTACCCGTAACCCATCCACGCAGTGGCCAAATCAGTGCCGAAAGTGCCTGCGCCCGGTAAACACCATCGCGATGCCGTGCGCGTTGCATGCGTCGATGACTTCGGCGTCGCGCATCGAGCCGCCGGGCTGGATGACGGCGCGGATGCCGCGTTCGGCTGCCGTTTCGATGCTGTCGGCAAAAGGAAAGAATGCGTCGGAGGCCATGACGGCGCCAGTGAGCGAAAGACCGGCATCCTCGGCCTTGAGGGCGGCAAAACGGGCCGAGTCGATGCGGCTCATCTGGCCGGCGCCGATGCCGATGGTGGCGCGCGACTTCGCATAGACAATGGCATTGGAGCGCACCAGGCCGACGGCGGCCCAGGCGAAACGCAAGTCGGACATTTCCTCGCTGTCGGGCGCGCGGTCGGTAACCACTTCCAGGTCGCTCTCGTCGAGCCGCAGATCGTCGGCCTGCTGGACCAGCCAGCCGCCGTCGATGGCACGCAACTCCAAGGCTGCCGGCGCGCTGTGGCCGGGAGTCAGGATCCGCACGTTGGGTTTGGCGGCAAACACTTCGCGGGCCTCGTCGGTCAGGCCCGGCGCGATCAATACTTCCATGAAGCGTGCGCGCATGGCACGCGCCAGCGCACCGTCGACTTCGCGGTTGACCGCGATGATGCCGCCGAAGGCCGAGGTCGGGTCGCAGGCCAGTGCGCGTTCGAAAGCCTCGCCGATCGACTCGCTCTGGGCCGCGCCGCAGGGATTGGTGTGTTTGACGATCACGCTGGCTGCGGATTGCTCGCCCAGGGCCTGAACGCCACGCCAGGCGGCGTCGGCATCGAGCAGATTGTTGTAGGACAGGGGCTTGCCCTGCAGCGGTTGACAGCCGGCCAGACCGGTGGCCGTGCCGCCGCGGTTGCGATACAGGCCGGCAGCCTGGTGCGGGTTTTCCCCGTAGCGCAACTCGCGTTCGAGATCCAGCGCCAGATTGACGACCGGCGGCAGGTCGGCACCGGCGGTCTGCTGTGCCAGCCACTGGCTGATCTGACCGTCGTAGGCGGCAGTGTGGGCAAATGCCTTGATCGCCAGTTCGCGCCTGAACGCCAGGTCCGGCCCTTCTTTCAGGCGTTCGATCAATCCTGCATAGTCGGCCGGATCGCAGACGACGGTGACATGGTCGTGATTCTTGGCCGCGGCACGCAGCATGGCCGGTCCCCCGATATCGATCTGTTCGACGGCCTCGGCCAGCGTGCAGTCGGGGCGGGCAACCGTGGCGGCGAACGGGTAAAGGTTGACCACCACCACATCGATGCGCTCGATGCCATGCTCGGCCATGACCGCATCATCTTCGCCGCGGCGGGCAAGAATGCCGCCGTGGATTCGGGGCTGCAGCGTCTTGACCCGCCCGCCCATGATTTCAGGGAAGCCGGTATGCGATGACACCTCGGTCACCTCGAGACCGGCCTCTCTCAGCATGCGGGCGCTGCCGCCGGTTGACAGCAGGCCGAAGCCGGCTTCGCTCAGCGCCCGGCCGAGTTCGGTCAGGCCGTTCTTGTCGGAAACGCTGAGCAAGGCCCAGCGCGGGTCGGAGTGCGGCATGGTCAGTTTTCCAGCTGGTAGCGCTTGATGCGGTTGCGCAGGGTTGTGCGTGTGATTCCCAGAATCGCCGCGGCGCGCGACTGATTGCCCTTGGCATGCTCAAGCACCGTGGCGATCAGGGGTTCTTCCACCGCCTGCATGATCAGTGCATGCAGGTTGTCCGGATCGATGTCGCCCATGTCGTCCAGGTATTGCCGGACCACGTTGCGGACAAACTCATCGAGACAAGGTTCCTGTTGGCCAGGGCTTGAAGACAAGGTGTTTCCTTCGAACAGAGCAAGTGCTGACAGAAGCTCGTGCTGGTGCACGAGTCCATCCGCGTTGATGACGACCACTCGGGCCGCACTACCGGGATGGTCTCAGAGGCTCATAAGATAGCATAGCTGTCGAGCCCGGTTGCGTTCCCGGCCGGCGGGGCATTCAGTAAAAGCGAACCCGGAATCCGGCCGGCTCGGTCGCGCCGACCACGAACTCCATGACCAGCGGCACGATGGTTTCCGGCGCCATGCCGCTGTCAATGCGGCGCTCATCGTGCAGGTACTGGCCGGGCTCGAGGCGCCGCACTCCGAGCAATTGCTGGCTGGCGTCGTAGAATCGCACTTCAAGCACGGGCCAGTCGACGGTGAATTGACTGGTATTGCGCAGATTGGCACTGATCACCATGGCATCGTCCAGGCTGGGGTGACGATGCATGTCGCGCGAGATGATCTGGATGACCTCGTTCGGGTCGACGGTTCCGTCAACGCTGCCGCTTCCGGTCAGCTGGGCCAGTGGCGAGCCCGGAGTCTGCCATAGCACCCAGGTCTGCACCGCGAGCAGGATCAGCAATGCGGCACTGACTGCCGGCCACAGTGCGCCGGGTGCGCGCCAGCCATTCTCATCCGGCAGGCCGACCACGGGCTCGGCCGCCGCTGTCGGTTCGCTGTCTTCGGGCTCGGGTTCGTCCGCCTCGTCGACCAGCACCGGCAGCTCGGTCTGGACCAGCTCGGTCTGTTCGAGCAAAGGCGGCATGCCGCCGCCGCGGATGGGCTCGTCTTCCTCGCCCGGAAATTCATCGAACAGGTGGGACAGGGTATTGAAGGTCTTGCCGCAGTTGCCACAACGCACCACGCCGGATGCTTCGGCCAGCAGCCGTGCAGTCAGTTCGTAACCGGCCTGGCAGCCGGGGCAGCGTGTATGCATTGCCAGTGTCCCGTCAGCTCTCCGAGCCCCGGCCCATCAGTTCCCGGAAGCGTTCGATGTCGGATTGATAGCGGGCCCGAATGGTTTCTTCCCTGTCGTCGAGCATGGACTGATCGGCGCGCATGCGCCGGAGTTCGGCGCGGGTTTCTTCGATCGATTCCTGCAGCCGGGCTGGCACCTGGCGGCCTTCGTCGGAGTGTTCGGCGGCCTCGGCCATGAGTTGTTCGAAGCGATGCTCGACCTGGTCGATGGCAACCCGGATCGAGGCGCGCTGGCTGTTGAGCGCGACCAGTTCCATTTCCATGGAAGAGCGGATCGAGTCTTCGCTGTTGTGCGTGACCAGCAGCATGCGATCCCGGGCTTGCTGGCTGCGCTGCTGCTCGGCCAGTTCGCGCTCGCGCTGTCGCTGGACACGTCGTTCGGCCAGTTCCTCCTGCGTCGGTGCCGGTTCGACACGCTCGCGAACGATGCCGTCGCGCCCGAGCACCTCGTAGCCGCGTTGGGCGTGCTCGGGCGGGACCGAGTGGCCGTAATGCGTTTCACCGTCCTCGTCGACCCAACGGTAGACCGTCTGGGCATGCGCACACACCATGCCCGAGAGCAGGATCGCGGTCAGCAGGAGACGGCAAGCGTTCAGCATGTTCGGGTCAGCCCCCGTAGCGTGATTGATACTCGGCCATCGCGGCCCGGTGTTGCGCCAGGTCGTCGCGCTTGTCGAGCCAGGTAACCAGGTCGCCCAGGGAGGCGATGGTGATGACTTCGAGTCCGGATTCGCGCACGGCCGTCACGGCCGAGCGGTCGTCTTCGCCGCGTTCCTGGCGATCCAGGGCGATGGCCACTCCCGAGGCTTGGGCACCGGCGCGCTTGATCAGTTCCACCGACTCGCGGATCGAGGTGCCGGCGGAAATGACATCATCGACGATCAGCACCCGCCCGGCCAGCTCGGCCCCGACAATGTTGCCGCCCTCGCCGTGGCCCTTGGCCTCCTTGCGGTTGAAGGCGAACGGAACGTTTTGGTCGTGGTCGCGGTGCAGGCTCAGTGCGATGGCCGCGGCCAGCGGGATGCCCTTGTAGGCCGGGCCGAACAGCATGTCGAAGTCATGGCCGGAGGCGACGATGGCGTCGGCATAGCAGCGCGCCAGCCCGTCCAGCCCGCGGCCGTCGTTGAACGCGCCGGCATTGAAAAAGTACGGACTCTGGCGGCCGGACTTCAGGGTAAAACTGCCAAAGCGCAGCGCCTGATGTTCCAGGGCCAGGTCGATGAAGCGTTGTGTCCATGGTGTCATGCGCATCATTCTAGCGGTTTTTGCGGGCGCTCAAGCGTTATTGCCGAGGCGCGTGGCATACTGCCCTGATCGTACAGTCGGCTTGAGTGATGGACAGCGAGCAGGAACATCGCGAAGCGGTTTTTCAGGCACGTGGCCTGACCAAGGTCTACCGGATGGGCGAGGTCGAGATCCATGCCCTGCGTGGCGTCGACCTGGCGCTGTATGCCGGCGAGCTGGTGGTCCTGCTCGGGGCCTCGGGTTCGGGCAAATCCACCCTGCTCAACATCATGGGCGGGCTGGATGCAGCCACCGACGGCGAGTTGCGCTATCTCGACCAGGACCTTAGTCGCGCCACTGATCGCGACCTCACCCGCTTCCGGCGCGACCATGTCGGCTTCGTGTTCCAGTTCTACAACATGATCCCGTCGCTGACCGCGCGCGAGAACGTCGCCATCGTCACCGAAATCGCCAGGAATCCCATGCGCCCGGAAGAGGCGCTGGAGCTGGTCGGCCTGGCCGATCGCATGGATCACTTCCCGTCCCAGCTCTCCGGCGGCGAGCAGCAGCGCGTGGCCATTGCCCGCGCCGTGGCCAAGCGTCCGGCGGTGCTGATGTGCGACGAACCCACCGGCGCGCTGGATTCGAAGACCGGGGTGCGGGTGCTGCAGG
>SLIA01000308.1 GCA_007135935.1 Wenzhouxiangella sp. | reverse complement strand
TGGTCTGCCTGGTCGCCGCCGCGGTCACCGCCATGGCGCCCTACTACGAAACCATCCTGGCCGGCCGTTTCCTGCTCGGCCTGGGCTCCGAACCACTGATCGTGGCCGCCACCACGGCACTCGCCAAGTGGTTCAAGGGCAAGGAACTGAGTTTCGCCTTCGGTCTCAATCTCTCGATTTCCAGACTGGGTTCGGCCTCGGCCGACTGGTCGACCTCGTTTGCCGCACCGCTATATACCAACTGGCAGGATCCGTTGTGGCTGGCCACCGCCATCGGCGGCATCACCGTTACCGCCGCGGTGCTGTACTGGATGCTGGAAAAGCGCGCCGAAACCAACTACCAGCTCGGCGCCACCGGCAGGCACGAGAAACTCAAGCTGCGCGATCTCTACTCGTTCAGCCCCTCGTTCTGGTTCGTGGTGGCCCTGTGCGTGGTGTTCTACTCCACGGTGTTTCCATTCCGCACCTTCGCCATCGACTATTTCCAGCAGGCCCACGGCCTGAGCCGCAATGCCGCCGGCCTGCTGTCCAGCCTGCTGCCCGTGGCCGCCATCATCCTGACGCCAATCTTCGGGTTATGGGTGGACCGGGTCGGCAAGCGCTCCTTCTTCATGGCCGCCGGCTCGCTGGTGATGCTGCCGCTGTTCCTGCTGGTGACCTATGCACCGCCGGGGCCGGATGTTCCGCTGGTCATACCGTTCATCGGCTCGGCGCAGGTACCACTCACGCTGTTCGTGGTGATCTTCCTGTTGGGCGCCGTGTTCTCCCTGATTCCGGCGGTGATGTGGCCGTCGATCGCCTATATCGTCGACGAGCGCCGTCTGGGTTCGGCCTATGCCATGATGACGCTGTGCCAGCAGCTGGGCTGGGTGGTGGTGCCCCCCATCATCGGCTTCCTGAATGACTGGCACAACGCCTCGCCGGACAACCCGGCAGGTTACGCAGGCGGCATGTGGTTCTACACCTTCCTGGCCTCGCTGGGCCTGGTGTTCTCATTCCTGCTTTACCGAACCGAACGCGGCCCAGGTGCCCACGGGCTGGAGACGATCACGACCAGAACCGGAGCTTGACGGCTTGGAGAAGGATCCGCCCCCGTCTTCTGCCCAGCGGTGAAGTGCGACACCAAGCATGTGCAACGGATATCCGGCCGGCACCCTGACCCGTAAGCTGCACAGTTTCGCTCAGGGACAATTCAGTTCGAATTCGACCTCTATGCCTTCCGGGTAGGGATAAAGGCGGCCTGCGGCATTGTTGGCGGCGACCAGATGGGTCAGGCCCGCATAGCCGGCCTGACCGCCCTCGACCTCGCCCATCAGGCGGTGATTGCTGTTCATGGTGAAACTCAGATGCGGCCCCTCTTCCTGATCGATGCGCAGATTGACCATCAGCGGCTGATCGGGGTCGAGATCGACCTGGCTGCGTTCTTCCTGGCCATGCAGCTCCACCCGCAACTGGAAACCTTCGCCGCGCCCGCGCACGGTGCAGGCGCCGTGGCTGAGGTCGCAGCCCACCTGCTGCACCGTGTGGTCCTGGTCGTCCCAGCGAACGCGGCCCATGACCCGTTCGTTTGCGGCTGTGGCCCGCGCCGGTGCCGGCTGTTGCTGGTTACTCCTTCCCTGGTCACTGCCAGCACCGCCATCAGGTTTCGGCTCCTGTTCATTTCCGCAGGCCGATAGCAGCAGGACCAGACCTGCCAGTGTTATGCCGAGTGCCTGAAATCGCGTACGCATGACTTCTCCCTCATCAGGTTTTGAATGGCGCTGTCGGTTCCTACGAGAAAATGACAGCTACCCGCCACGGCCGGCCCGCCCTAAAGCTGCGCGATCTGTTCGCGCACGGTTTCGGTACGGGCAGGTTCCTCGCCGAAATGCCGGGTATTGAGTGCCAGCGCCAGCTCCAGCTCGTCGCGGGCTTCGTCCATGCGTTCCATTGCAATCAGGGCATCGGCGAAGTTGCTCCGGGCCACGCCCTCCAGCGGCGAGCCATTCACCGCGGTGATTCGCACCGCTTCGCGAAACCAGGGCTCACTTTCGGCCAACTGTCCGGATTCTCGCTTGGCCATGGCCAGTCCATTGGCGATGAAAGCGATCTGCATGGCATCGTCATCGCTCACCCGCCGAACCCGCTGCAGGGTGGCCTGGTAGACCTCGATGGCCTCCTTGTATTCTCCGGCGCGTTGCAGGATGCCGGCCAGGTTGGACAACATGGCCAGGGTCTGGGGATGCGTCTCCCCCCAGGCACTCGAATGCAGCTGGCTGGCGCGCCGGATCAGCTCGATGGTTTCGGCCATCTCGCCCTGCTCCAGCAACTGCAGCGCCAGATCGTTCTTGCGGCGGGCCACCATGCCATGGTCCTCGCCGAGCACGGCCTGCGACATCGCCAATGCCTCGCGCATCGACATTGGCGATCTGCACCATCCCGGTGAGCACCTCGGTCAGACGGGCATTGCGATCGGCGCTGGCCAGTGCGCGATTACGCTCCTCGGCCAGTTCGTGGGCCTGCAAACCAATCACCACCAGTGCACCCAGCACCAGCGCGAATACTCCCGCCGTGGCCGCAACCGCGACCCGGTAGCGGCGCACGAACTTGCCCAGACGGTAGCGACGGGTACCGACCCGGGCACGCACCGGACGATGTTCACGATGGCGCCGGATATCCTCGACGAGATGGGCCACGCTGGCATAGCGCTCGTCGGCCTCCCGGGCCATGGCGGTCAGCACGATGCTGTCGAGGTCACCGCGAATGCGGCGCACGACGACTGCGGCCGGCTCGGGGAAACCGCGCTGCCGGTCGGTCGCCTCATCGGTGGTCTCCCGCCATCGCTCGCTGGGTCGGACGGGATTGGTCTCGCAGATGGCCCGAACCAGTTCCGCGGGGCTGGTCCCGGTCAAGCTGAACGGCATGACGCCCGAGAGCAGACGGTAGAGCAGCAGGCCCAACTGGTAGACCTCGGAAGCGACCGTCACCGGCGCGCCCGAAACCTGCTCGGGGCTGGCATACTCCGGCGTCAGCCAGCGACTGGTGGTCTGGGTCAGCGACGGTTCCTGCGCCGGGTCGAGATTCTCCTGCACCCGGGCCAGCCCGAAATCCAGCAGCTTGACCTGACCATCGCCGGTTACCAGCACGTTGGACGGCTTGATGTCCCGATGCAGGATCAGTTGTCCGTGGGCATACTCCAGCGCCGTGCAGACCTGTTCGAAAAGGTCCAGACGCTGGCCGATGTCGAGACGGTGCTCGCTGGCATAACGGTCGATCGGCAGACCTTTGATGTACTCCATTGCAAACCAGGGCCGCCAGTCGTCGGTCATGCCGCCGTCGATGAGTCCTGCGATGCCCGGGTGTTCAAGCCGGGCAAGCACATCGCGCTCGCGCTGGAACTGGCGGTAATTGTCCGGCCCCGGGCGCGCCGGGGCCGATCGAACCGACCTCGGCCAGGCTGGCTGCCACGCCATCAACCCAGCCCGGATCAGCCAGCGGCGGACGCTCCAGTGCCGGCGTGTGTGAACTGGCATGCTGCAACAGCCGTCCGGCCAGTTCGTCGTTGGCCGGCGCCGCCTCGCTCTCCCCCTCCATCCGCCGGGAAAGCCAACGATCAAGAGCCCGCAGTTCCTCCAGCGTTCGCTTCATGGTGTCAGCTTCCCTCGTATCCCGGAATCAGTATACTGAACCTCGCTGTTCAGACCATCGGCGCCATGAACAACGCCCAGACCATCACCCGCATGCTGCACGAGTGTCGTGCCAGCGATGACCCGACCCGGACCTTCGATGCGCTGATTCCACTGGACTACGACGACCTCAAGCAGGTCGCCCGCGCACAGCTCAGGCGACTGCGCCCGGGCCACAGCCACGACACCACCGGGCTGGTCAACGACAGCTACGCCAAACTCAAGTCCAGCGCCAGCCTGGACTGGACCGACCGCCAGCACTTCTTTGCCATTGCCGCGCGCGCATGCGCCAGATCGTGGTCGACCATGCGCGCAGCATGATGACCGACAAGCGCGATGGCCAACTCGTCGCCATCGACCTGGAACAGCTGCCGTCAAGCATCGACCAGCGCGCCAAACAGATCGTTTTCATCGACCAGTTGCTTGACCAGCTCGAAGCCATCGATCCCGACCTGTCCCGGGTATTCGAATGCCTCTACTTCGCCGGCTACAGCCAGCAGGAAACCGCCGACCTGCTCGGTCTGTCGCTGCGCTCGACCCAGCGCCGCTGGGCACAGGCCTGCGCCTCGCTGCGTGAACTGGCCAGCGAAGCCTGAAATACCTGCTACCCCCCCGATCGATCACACACTTGTCTGGATTGGATTGGCGGCTTTTTCCGTCGATCTCGCAGGAATGAGACAAGGGGAATAACCGGGGCGCAGTTTGGGCTGCGCCGGATGATCGATATTCCAGGGAGTAGAGCAAATGACAAGCAAGTATCCGAACCGGGGCAGATCAGGCTTCGTCTCAGGCCTGTTCATCGTGGCCTGTCTCGTGGACAGTAGCAGCGCCATGGGTCAACATACGTTCACGATCAATTCGCTGGCCGACGACGGGTTGCAGGTGTCCGATGACCTCATCTGTATCACCGCCGCGAGCGAATGCACGTTCCGCACCGCCATCGAGGCGGCCAACAATCGCTCGGATATCGTGATCTTCGAATTCTCTCCCGGTTTGGAAACCGATGCGCTGGGACGCTCCATCATCTCGCCCCAGTCCCCGCTGCCGACCATCACGCAGACCGTCATCATTCAGGGCCAGACGCATCCGGAGTTCAACCCGTCCCAGAATCTTCCGCGGTTTCTCATCAGCGGCGGAGGTGCCGGCGGCAGCGCCAACGGGCTGCGCTTCGAGGGAGGGTCGGAAGGATCCCAGATCCGGCACCTGGCCGTCTACGATTTCGTCCTCTCCGGCATCGTGCTGGCGGCCGTGGACGACATCACGCTGCAGGATAACCACATCGATCTGAGACCACTGTCAGTGGGCACATCGGAAGCGGTGGGGAATGGCGGGTCGGGCATCGTCGTGACCGGCAGCAGCGACAACCTGATCGAGAACAACTGGAATGGCGGCAATGGCGGCAACGGCATCTTCATCGCCTCGGGCAGTGCCGACAACCTGGTCGTCGGCAATCGCGTCGGCCAGCGCAGCATCGGTGGTGGCATCGGCGTGGATCTGGCCGGAAATCTCGGCAATGGCGTGCAGATTTCCGCCGGTGCCGGTAGCGACAATCGCATCGGGCTGTGGACCGGCTTTCCCCAGGAAACCTGCCAGTCCAACGTGATCACGGCCAACGAAGGCTACGGCGTCGCATTGCTCGCCGGTGATCAGCAGGTTCAGGCCAACTGGATCGGAGCCACTCCGGAAGCACCGGATAATGCCGATTACGGCAATGGCGACCACGGCATCCAGGTGGAATCCAGCAACAACACGATCACCGGTGTCCTGATCGCGCGTCAGGTCATCCGTCACAACACCAGCAACGGCATTCTTCTGGATGGGGGCGGCAACCAGGTATCGGGCAATATCATCCGTGACAACGGATTCAACGGCATCATGGTCGTCGATGGCGGGCAGGAAATCACCCAGAACGTCATCGGCGCGCACGGCTGGGGGGTATCGGTTTTTTGCACTCGCCGGATGACACGCCTGGCGGCCTGGTTCGCATTCTGGGAAACCGCATCGGCGTTTCGGATGACGATGAGCCGCTCCCCAACAGTATCGGCATCGTCGGCTGGGAGGGCGGCTTCTCGCGCATCGGAGATGCCGGCCAGGGCAACATCATCGCCTTCAACTCCAGCGGCGGCATCGCCTTCAATCAATCGGAAGCGAGTACCCTCCAGTCGAACTGGATTGGCGTCCTGCCCGACGGCACACCGGCCGGAAACGGTGGTCCGGGCATCCACGTCACCGTCCTTTCCAACGGCGGATCAGGAGGTACCAAGCGCATCGGCCACCTCGCGCAGGACACCATTCCCGAAGACCCGATCGACGGCCCCGACAGCCTGGGCAACATCATCGCCCACAACACCGACGGCGTACTCATCGACAGCAATGAGGACAATTTTGATCTGAACAACAACCCGGTGCGCGGCAATCGCTTCTTCGCCAACAGCGGTCAGGCCATCAACCTCGGCACCGACGGCGACACGGTCGACCCCGGTGGCGCTGCACAGGGGCCCAATCGCCTGCAGAACTTCCCGGTATTCGAAACCACGGAAACCTTCTTCAATGGCGGCAGTGGCGAGATCGAATTCAACTACACGGTCAATACCACCTCGGCCAATGCGAGCTACCCGCTGAGAATCGACTTCTACCTTGCCGACGGTTCCTCCAGCCAGGGCCGGATATTCCTGCATACCG
>SLIA01000125.1 GCA_007135935.1 Wenzhouxiangella sp. | reverse complement strand
CCCGGCGTGCCCGCTACAACCCGGGCGGCGACCACGAAGGCGGCTTCCTCAATCCACTCAACAAGATCGTCGAACGCGGCACGACCCCGGCCGAAGTGAAGCTCGACCGCTACCATGGCGAGTGGGACGGGGATCTGACGGAGCTGTTTCGGAAGTATGCTTATTGAGGTGAAAGGTAAAAGGTAAAAGGTAAAAGGCAAGAGACCGACTACTGCCTCCTTTTTTCCTTTCACCTTTCACCTTTCACCTTTTACCGTTTTCCTCCCATTCCCCCGGCTGCAGCTTGCCCAGTTGGTAGTCACCGACCCGGATCCTCACCAACCTCAGCGTCGGCAGGCCGACCGCAGCGGTCATGCGGCGGACCTGGCGGTTGCGGCCTTCGGTGATGGTGATTTCCAGCCAGGCTGTGGGGCGCCCCTGGCGCGGGTTGACCGGGGGCGTGCGCGACCACAGCCAGCCCGGTGCGCTTGCCAGCAGCTCGACTTCGGCCGGCCGGGTGGGTCCGTCTTTCAGGCGCAGGCCGCAGCGCAGGCGTTCGATGGCCGTCACATCCGGCCTGCCCTCGACCTGGACCAGGTAGGTCTTGGGGGTAGAGCTTTGCGGATCGGTCAGACGCGACTTGAGCCGGCCGTCGTCGGTCAGCACCATCAGGCCCTCGCTGTCGAAATCCAATCGACCTGCCGCATAGATACCCGGCCGATCGATGTAGTCAGCCAGGGTGGGACGCCCCTGGCGGTCGGTAAACTGCGACAACACCCGGAAGGGCTTGTTGAACAGCACGATGGCCACGGCCCGGATTCAGTAGGGCAGCGGGATGTCGGGATCGACCGCCAGCAGCCAGTCGCGGAACTCGGTCTTGATCTGGTTCAGCGCGGTCGGATCATGGCCGCCGAAGCGCAACTCGACGTTGCCGTCATCGGCCGTGACTCGCATCAGCCCCCAGCGATCGGGGAAAGCGACGCGCACGCCATCGATCGTCGTCACCCGCGCGTCGCCGAAATCGGTCTCCGCGTGCAGGCGCTGAATCACTCGGTGGCCGGCTGCGGCCTCCAGCGCCAGAGGCAATGCGCCGGTGGTGCGCGACTCGGGCAGATCTTCCAGCCAGCCCTGAACGCTTTGTTGGCCGTCGGCAAAGAGTTCGAGCAGGCGCACCGCCGCGCAGATCGCATCGCCGAATGGATACCAGCCCGAGGCAACAATGAACTGACCGTCCATGTCCCCGCCCAGCACGGCCTGTTCTTCCACCGTTGCTCGCGCCACGGGCACACTGCCGGCCGGGGCCAGCACCGGCCGGCCGCCGGCCTCCCTGACCATCTGCTCGAGGCGGGCCGCGCAACGCACATCCATGACCACCGCTGCGCCCGGTTCCCGTGCAAGCAAGGCACGCGCGAGCAGCATCAGCACCTGGTCGGCGCCGGCCACCTCACTGTCGCTGGAAACCAGGGCCAGGCGGTCGCCATCGCCATCGAAAGCGAAACCAAGGTCGGCGCGGAAGTTGCGCACGCACAGGCGCAGGTCTTCGAGACACTCCGGGTCGGTGGGGTCGGGCCGATGGTTAGGGAAACTGCCGTCGACGTCGCAGTAGAGCGGAATCAGGTCGATGTCCAGCGCCTGCAAGAGGACCGGAACGATGCTGCCGGCAATGCCATTGCCACAGTCGACCACGACCTTGAGCGGGCGCTTGAGCTCGACCGTGTCGGCCAGGGCCGTCGCGTAGGCGCGGGCAACATTCTCCTGGGCATAAGCGCCATCGCCTTCGGCAAACTCGCCTTCAATGGCGAGGGCGGCGATCTCCAGCAACTGCTCGCGCCCGAGCATGCGTCCGCCCAGCATCACCTGGAAGCCATTCTCGGCCGGTCCATGATGCGAGGCACTGACCATGACGCCGCAACCATCGGCCATTTCACTGGCCGCATACCACAGCGCCGGCGCCGGTACTGATCCGGCCTCGATAACGTCCATGCCGGCAGTGCGCAGCCCCCGGATCATGGCCGACATCATCAACGGGCCGCTCACGCGCCCGTCCCGACCCACGGCAATCGTCTGATGGCCCAGTCCCGCGGCCATCGTGCCGATCGCCTGTCCCAGGATCGCTGCATGTTCCGCGTCCAGCGAGCGGTCGACAATGCCCCGAATGCCGTCGGTCTTGAACAGCCCGGGCGAGAACCGTTCGCTTTGCTCCACGACGGCAAGCAGGCGGGTCACTTCATCCGATTCCTGCCGTTCGGACTCGGGGGGCGGCTCGGCTGCCGTGTCGACGGCGTGATCCCCGGGTGCGGAATCAAGCTCCGCTGCCGGCATCTCCATGTCGAACTCGTCATCAACCGGCTCCTCGGACGCGAGCTCTGCCGCATCGGGCTCGAGCGACGGCAGCGGCCCGTCATCGCCCGGCAACTCCGGCGGGGGCTCGTCGCCGGAGTCGCGGTCAGCGGCGCTCTCATCGTGGTCGTCGAGCACCTCATCGAGCCCGGCAAGCGACAACTCCTCATCGAGTGGAGACTCAGGCTGCTCCTCGGCGGATGCCGGACCGGATGCGTCCGGGTCAAGCCGGTCATCCAGCCCGTCATCGGGCTCGGCGAGGGCGAACTCACGATCTCCGCCCACATCGTTCTGGTCTTCAGCGGAGGCGGGCATCGACTCGCTCTCACTGGCTTCCTCGATCTGCGCGAGAATCTCGTCGAGATCGGGCACATCCAGCTCCAGCCCAGCGTCGGGCGAGGGAGCCGGAGCCTCTTCCCGGGACGGCTCATCCGCCTCGCTGTCGGCTTCCCGGGTCCTGTCGGATGGCGCACTCTCGGCTGTCTTGCGCGCCGCGGACTCGTCGCTGTCGCCGAAGGGCAGCTCCTGCGCACTGTCGCCTTCGTCCAGTAGCCAGTCGGGCAAGTCGGGCTTGGGCTCGGCCGCTTCGGGCGTCTCGGCCACCGTCTTGTCGGCATCGGCCGCCGCCGGCGCCGGCCCCGGTGGCGCGGCCGGTGGCGGTCTGTCTGCGGCCGGCATCGCCACGGCAGGGGCCTCGGAGGGCTCCTTGTCTGCCGACGGCGCGAGCAGTCTCGCGACCGCACCGGATCGAAGGGCCACACCAGCGATGGCAGCAAGCAGCCCGGCGACGATCAGCAGCACAGACTGTGCCGGCGACAACCCGCTCCTTTGCGGTACGCCCCACTCAATGGCAAGCGCACTGCCGTCAATCGTCTGACGGCCGGCCGCGAGCAAATCGGCAGTCGTCTCGTCAGGCAGGCTGCTGAGCACCTGCGACCCCTGCACAAGTCGCACCCAGGCACCGCGATCCGGCGAGGTCATTTGCTCGAGGATCCGACCCGCCGGCAGACGCAGCAACACGATGGCCTCGGCCTCGTCGGCGTCGTCATGCGCGGCGACGGCAAACGCCAGGTGCTCGTCGGCCGTGCCCTGATGGCGAATGCGTGCCGGCGCGCTGCCCCGGCGTCGCGCCTCGACCAGCATCTGCACCACGGCGAAATCCGGGTCCGGGTAGGTCCCGACCTCGATGTCCTCCACGCGAGGCGGGAAAACCCTCACGTCGATCGGATCGGTCACTCCCCGCGCGGCAAGCGCCTCGACAAGCGCCTCAGTCTCCTCCGGCGCTTCGGCCGGAACCAGGCGGGCGGCGGCCAGTACCGTCTCATGCCGCAATTCACTTTCGATACCGGCAATCGTATCGGTCATTGCAGCGGCATCCTGCTCGGCCAGGGAGCGGCCGAGATCCGGGTCGACCGAGGCCGTCATGGAGAGCACCAGCGTGCCCAGACCGGCCAGCATCAGCAGCGCGCCGACCACCAGGCCGGCCAGACTCACGACAGGAAGTCTCGCTGCCAGCCCCTGTGTCGTTTGCCGTCCAGCCTTCTTTTTCATGATCAATGCGTTCCGGTGTGACCGATACCGCCATCGGCGCGCTCGGTGGCCTCGAAGCTTTCGACCAGGTCGAGGCGAACCTGCACGACCGGGACGACGACCAGCTGACAGATCCGCTGACCGGGTTCGATCTCGACTGTCGCATCGGAGCGATTCCAGCACGATATCTTCACCTCGCCCTGGTAATCGCTGTCGATCAGGCCAACCAGATTACCCAGCACCAGGCCCTGCTTGTGGCCCAGCCCGGAGCGCGGCAGCAGTACCGCGGCCAGCGACGGGTCGTCGAGGTGAATGGCCAGGCCGGAGGGAATGAGAGAGGTCTGACCCGGCGCCAGGGCCAGGGTCGAATCGATACAGGCGCGCAAGTCCATGCCGGCCGAGCCTGCGGTTGCATAGGCGGGCAACGGCCAGTCGCTGCCCAGGCGCTGATCAAGCACCCTCACTTTGAGATCCCTCATTGCTGATTCCTGTGTTCTTTCGGTTGCATTCGTTCGGCGATGATGGCCACCAGCTCGCGCGCCAGATCCCGCTTGGAGCGGTTGCCGAGGCTCCAGTGACAGTCGGCGCCAAATACTTCCAGCGTATTGTCTTCGGTGTCGAAACCACGATTCTGGCCGACCCGATTGGCGGCGATCAGGTCGGCACCCTTCGCCTTGAGCTTGCCGCGCGCGGCGGACTCGAGATCCCGGGTTTCGGCGGCGAAACCGACCACGAAGGGTTTCGGCCGACGCCTGGCGACAGTGGCGAGAATATCGGGATTCTCGACCAGTTGCAGGGTCAGGGGCTGACCGGACTTCTTGATCTTGTCACCGGCAAGACTTGCAGGGCGATAATCGGCCACCGCCGCCACGCCAACGAAACCGTCGGCATGGTCGATTCGCGCGCTCACGGCCGAAAGCATCTCCTCGGCGGTGGCCACGTCAAAGCGCTCGACGCCCGGCGGCGTGGCCAGCCTGACCGGCCCGGCCACGAGATCCACGCGTGCGCCGGCTTCGGCCAGCGCCTCGGCAACGGCAAACCCCATCCTTCCCGAGGAGCGGTTGCCCAGGAAGCGGACCGGATCGATCGGCTCGTGGGTCGGTCCGGCGGTGACCACGAAACGCAGACCGGCCAGAACCGGTTCCCGGCCACGCAGTTGACCGACGATCTCGTCGGGCTCGAGCATGCGCCCGGCGCCCTGCTCGCCGCAGGCCTGGTCGCCGACGCCAGGCCCCAGCACGTGCATCCCACGCGCTTCCAGTACCCGACAATTCTCGCGCACGGCCCGGGCGTCCCACATCACCCGGTTCATGGCCGGCGCGATCCATACACCGGCCTCGGTCGCCAGCACCAGCGTGGACAACAGGTCATCGGCAAAACCATGCGCAAGGCGAGCGATCACCTGGGCGGTCGCCGGCGCAATCAGCACCTGATCGGCCCAGCGCGCCAGCTCGATATGGCCCATGCCGGCCTCGGCTTCGGCGTCGAGCAGATGAGTGCGCACGCGGTGACCGCTGACCGCCTGCAGGGTCAGCGGCGTGATGAAGGCTTCGGCGCCGGCACTCATGACCACGCGCACATCGGCGCCGGCCTCGCGCAGCCGACGCACCAGTTCCGGCGTCTTGTAGGCGGCGATGCCGCCGGTCACGCCAAGCAGAATCCTTCTGCCGTTCAAAGTCATGCCCAGTACGCTCTCGAATAGACGTTTTCCTACATGCGAACGGGTGACCCGCCCGATGTGAACCTGTCCCCCCGCCACACAGAATAACGGTTCGATCCCACCAAGGTGAACGTTTCGATGCGAATCGCTGACTGGCCGCAAACCGAAAGACCGCGTGAACGCCTGCTCGAGCACGGCCCGACCGGACTGAGCGATGCCGAATTGCTGGCCATCCTGTTGCGCACCGGCTCGAAGGGGCGCTCGGCGCTGGACCTGGCCCGATTGCTGATCAACCGGCACGGAGGACTGCGCGCACTGCTCGAATCCGACCGCGATGCACTGTGTCGCATGCCCGGCCTGGGCCCGGCCAAGTACGCACAACTGCAGGCGGCACTGGAACTGGCCCGGCGCCACCTGCGCGAATCAATGTGCCGGGGCCAGCCGCTGACCAGCCCGCAAGCCACGCGCGAGTACCTGCGTGCCGCGCTGCGTGACCGTCCGCACGAGGTCTTCTGTGCCCTGCATCTCGACACCCGCCACCGCGTCATCGCCTTCGACGAGCTGTTCACCGGCACCATCGACTCGGCCCATGTCCACCCCAGGGTGGTGGTCGAAAAGGCGCTGGGCCGGCGCGCCGCCGCCCTGATCGTCGCCCACAACCACCCCTCCGGCATCGCCGAACCCAGCCAGGCCGACCTCGCCATCACCCGCCGCCTCAGAGACGCGCTGGGCCTGGTCGACATCCGGCTGCTGGATCATTTCATTGTGGGGGATGCCGAGGTTGTCAGCCTGGCGGAGCGGGGGTTGGTTTGACGGGCGCCTGCGGCGCCGGTGAAAGGTGAAAGGTGAAAGGTGAAAGGTG
>SLIA01000149.1 GCA_007135935.1 Wenzhouxiangella sp. | reverse complement strand
TTGCCCGTCATCGACAGCTTCGAGCCTGCTCGAGTTTATGAAGCCGGCGGGGAAGCACACTTTTTCGGGGACAGGCTTCAGGAGTTACTCGACCGCTATTTAATGACCGGCGGCTTTCCCTTGTTACGTAGCAGTCCCAATGGCAGCGTAAACGTCGTTCCGTTGCAAAATTCCTGACAGTGCTGGGGAGGTCCGGCATACTTGGTCTGGCGCCGTTTGGCGCATTGGCAAGAGCAAGAAAGTGCAAACGGCGGGGATTGAGCCCGCCGTTTGCTGGTTTTCGCCTCCGCAGAGGTGCAAAACGCAAGGAGGATCTTCCCATAAAACCGATGCAAAGCGCAAGTTTGTCACCACGAGATATTGTCACGATGATGACGGCGAGATGGAGGCGACGCTACCTACGGCGTGTGCTCATGGCGGTGACGGCCGGTCGTGCCAGATCCGCAGACACGAAAAGCGTCAGCGAGTCTTTGGCCCCGGATATCCACTGCAGGTGGTGGTCTGTGTGACCCACGAGGTCTGCTTTACCCTCTATCCGTACGGCTGGACGCCCTGGGGCCGAAAGCCGGTGTTGGCGATGGAGGGTCGACGAGCGGCCTGGCACAAGACGATCTTTTGTGCGGCCATCGCCGCAGCGCGAGGACAGCTTTGGCCTGAAAAGCCCGACACAGAGGACGGAAGCTGGCAACGAGCCTCCACCCAGCGACGCCAGATCATGCACGCAGGCTATGTACTGGGCCTGTGGGGCCCCCAAACTCAGCGAGACGATGCGTTAGATGAGCTCGGGGTATCGCTTACGGAGCACCGACGGGCCCACGATGAATGGGCCCGGGCCGACGATCGGCAAACGCGTGCTCAAGCCATCTGTCGGCTGCTCGAAGCCATACCCCTTCATCTCGGACTTTTTGCCGGCCTGCTTCGACGGGTGAGCGCACCGAATCAGATCGTGTACATGGCAGATGCAAACGGGGTGCTCAGTCGTATTTCTCGCGCCCGGAACGCGTGACGTACAGCGACATCTTCGGGGTGCGCCCGGGCCACTCGTCATTTCGTGGGGTGACCCCTGTGGAGGGCTTCGATACCGCTTGATCTCGTCAAATTTCCTTAGTGGAGACGAGATCATGTCCAACGAAGCCCTGTTTCGCTTTCGCATCGTCAGCGCCGTGGAGCTGTATCAGTCGCAGGGACACGGCAAGACGGCAGCGGTGCGTCTTGTGGCCGCCCAAGAACACGACGGGCGCAGGGTGAGCGTGCGCACCATCTGGCGCTGGCTAAAGGCCTTCGACGAGGGCGGGATTGCGGCCCTGGAGCCCAACAAACGAGCCTGTGTCGACGGATCGGTGGCGCTGTCCGATGAGTTTGTCGACTTTCTGGCCACCGAGCGCGCAGAGGATCGCGACGGGTCGATCCCGGAGCTCATCCGTCGGGCGCGCCATCAGGGCATCGTCCACCCCGACGAGACCGTCTGTCGCACCACTGTGTGGCGGACCATGAAACGGCTCGGGATTGCCACTCGCCCGCGCCGTGCCCCAAAGAATGGGGACACCCGCCGATTTGCCTATCCCGAGCGGATGCAAATGGTGCTTTTGGACTTCGTCCACTTTCGTGCAGGCTTTGCTCCGGCGCTCAAGCGCTGCGCCATCTATGTGCTCGACGACGCCACCCGCAAGATTCTGGGCTGTGCGGTGACGACCTCAGAAAACGCCGACTCCGTACTGCACCTGTTGGCCGAGGTGTTGAGGCGTTACGGCAAAATCGACCGGGTATACTGCGACAAAGGACCGGGCTTTATCGCCACTGACGTCGCCTGTGCCCTGGCAGATCTGAATATCGGGCTCATCCACGGGCGTACCCGCTACCCAGAGGGCCACGGAAAGATCGAGCGCTTTAACAGGTCGGTCAAAGCGCGCTGTCTTCGCGGCCTTCGCCGCCCCGACGTCGACCCCGACACAGGGGCGCTTGGGCTTCGCGTACGCCACGACGCCTTCCACATCTACAATCACCTGCCCCATGAGGGGCTCGACGGGGATACGCCGCATCGGCGCTGGCTGCAGTCCGAGCGTACGCTTTGCCCCATCGACGACGAGCGGCTCAACCAGGCCTTTACCATCGTCGAGACCCGCCGCGTCTCAAAAGATCACATCATCCAGTTTGGGGGCTCTTTGTGGGAGGCCCCTTTGGGGCTGGCCGGCGAGCGAGTCGAGATCTATCGCCGACTTCTGGAAGACGACGCGCTGTATATCGAACGTTTTGGCGAGATGGTGCGCCTTTGTCCCCCCGATCTCGAGCGAAACGCCACCGGCCGGCGCGGCCAACTCGCCACTTCAGAGCGCTCGTCTGACGACGAAAGCACTCATCCTTCGCCCAAGACCTCATCCAGTCTGGCCTTCGACAAGGCCCTATCGCCGATGACCGGAGCCGATGGCGGCTATCCGGCATCTTCCCCCGACCCCGACGAGGAGTAATTCGATGAGCAAACCGCCCAATCTGAGAAGCCATTTCGGCCTGACTCACGTCCCTTTTACCCGCGAAATCGCCACCAAGGACCGCTGGACCCACCCGCAGTACGACGAGGCCTTTGATGCCATCAAAAACGCCGTGGAGAGACGCCAGTCAGCGTCTTTGATCGCGGCGGCCGGGCTGGGAAAGACGATGGTGCTTCGCACCCTCAAAGACCGGCTGCCCGAAGCCCGGTTTCGCACCCACTACATAAAGGTCACCGACCTGTCCAAGCGTGACTTTTGCCGCGAGCTCTGCCAGGCATGCGGCGCACAGACGGCGGCGACCTACGGCTCGCTTGTACGCCGTCTCCAGGAGCGCATGGAGTCGCTTGTGGCTCAGGACAGCCTGCGGCCGGTGCTCATCGTCGACGAGGCCCACGATATGCGTCCCGACGTGCTGGCGATCTTAAGAGTACTGACCAATTTCGAGATGGACTCCAGGCTCGTCGTCTCCATCATCTTGTGTGGCCAACCGCCGCTTCGAGGGCTTTTAAAACGCGCTGATATGGAGGCGGTGAGCCGGCGCATCGTCTATTTCGCCTCACTTCGCACGCTTACCCGTCAGGAGGTGTGCGACTACGTCGCCCACAGACTCTATGTGGGCGGCTGTGACCGAAAGGTCTTTGTCGACGACGCCTTCGATGCGGTCTTCGAGGCCACGCAGGGAAATCTGCGCGCCATCGACCGGCTTTGTCTTCGCGCCATGGAGGTCGCCTGCAACAAGCAAGCGGCCCATGTAAGCTGCGATCACGTCATCGAAGCCAGACAAACGGTGTGGCCATGAGCGTCGACAATCCGGTAACGCCCTTCGAGACCAAGAGGGCCTATCAGCTCGACGAATCACCGCCCGATGCCCGCTGGCTCATCGAGAGTCTGTGGGCAGACTCGGGCGTCGGCGTCATCGGCGGGACACCCAAGTCCTTTAAATCCTGGCTGGGATTAGAGATCGCCTGTGCGGTGGCCAGCGGCACAGATTGTCTGGGCCGCCTCGGTGTGACCCGGGCGGGGCCTGCGCTGGTGTATCTGGCCGAAGATGATTTGAGTCAGGTGCGCATTCGACTGGAGCATCTGGCCCGCTCAAAGGGGCTATCCCTTGAAGAGCTCGATGTCCACGTCATCTGCGCGCCGACGCTTCGCCTCGATCTGGATCGCGATCTCAAACGCCTGGCGAAGACGGTAGGGCTTATCAAGCCCCGGTTTTTACTGCTCGATCCATTTGTGCGGCTGCACCGCACAGACGAGAACAACGCCTCGGACATCTCTTATATCTTAGGCCATCTGCGCACGCTGCAGCGCCACTACGATACCGCCGTATGCGTGGTCCACCACACCCGTAAATCCAGCTCGTCGGGTCAGCGCGGCCAGGCCCTTCGTGGCTCCGGTGATTTGCACGCCTGGGGCGACTCCAACCTCTATCTGACCTGGACGAAAAAGGGCCTCGAGCTGTCCATCGAGCATCGCTCGGCCCCCTGTCCCGACCCGCTGTACGTCGAACTCGACGGCGGTCCAACCCCCCACCTCACCCTCGTCGAGCCCGACGACAATGAGCCGCCCCCCTTGACCGAGCGCGTCCTCGCCGAACTTCGAAGACTCGACCGGCCCATCACCCGCACCCGCCTTCGAGAGAAACTCGCCGTGCAGAACAAACGCCTCGGAGACGCCTTAAGCGAGCTCGAACGTCTCGGCCGCATCCAACGCACGAAAGACGGCTGGAAGATCTGACCTCAACGGCCAATAGGCATCGTTCCGTTCCGAAAAATCCTTACACAGACTCGGAACGGAACGATGCCTTCTCAACTCCCGCCGGCTCATGCAACACTGCCAGACATCATGCAACAAGCACTGTCATCGGGACTGCAACGCAACACTTGTATTCGTCATATTCTCTCTTGTTCTGTAGTGCCCCGTTCTATTCGGAGACACTTTGGTTGATTCGCAGATCAGCTTTCCTCTGCGAGCCCCCCGGTCAAGGATTGCTTAACCTGTTCTTCGAGTTGCCCAAGCGGGATGCCAGATCCGTCCCTCCACTCACGGTTTCCACTCCTTTGAGAACCGGCGACAATACTGGCGGCGTAACTGGGGCTTGTACATAGAATATCTTCGGTGAAACGGTAGCAGTCACCATCTTCCTTGAGCTGGCCTTTTTGAAGTAGCTCACGACGCGCGTTGACATAGGTGCTGCGAAGAGAGTCGGTTTCGGTAATGGCCGCTGTCGAGTCCTTTTTGATGACGAACCCTTCATCGGTGAAATGGCCTACCGCCTCACAACCCCCGGGTGAGAAATACAAGGGTTGATCTAGAGTTGGGCCGGTGTCCGTCGCATCCTTGACCGAGGACTCTTGATTTTTCTGTACCGGGATCTCATCTCGCGCTGGTTCACTTACCGGTTCCAACAGTCGATAGCCGAGTGCTCCCAATACGAGGCGCATATTGTCGATAAACTCATCCATCGGCGCACGCTCTGCGGGCGCGAGAGACGGCGCGTTTGGGCTATTGCCGTTGTCTAACGCATAGCGATTGGTCTCTTTTGCTCTCCGGACAATCATCGCCTCCAGATACTGCACATGCGCCTTCGTCAGATTCTGATCTTTGTTTGTGAATATCACCACTTCGTTCCAAAAATCCTTGGTCGTGAGATGGTGTCCTATTCGCTGAAGTGTGTTTTCGGACTCCCCGATATAGACCGTGTTGTCGGCTTCCTTTCGTCCGAACAGGAAGTAAACCCCAGTACTTTGCGTCCCCGGCAAGTCGTCCCACCAAACCTTGAGTTCTTTCAACCGCTTGCGAGGACAAGCGATAGCCTGTCCCGTCCAGTTGTAGACCTCGGCATGACGGATTCCCGTCACGCTTCCATCGCGGAAAAAAATTCGAAGGGACTTTCCGTGTGTCATATCTCAATCCTGTCAATAACCTTCTCCGGGGCCTGCGATTCACCTAGACTACCTCCAGTGTGGGCGCAACCAATGAAGGTCTTCCGGAAGCGGCATGCCAGACCCCTTGGGTCATAGTAGATCGGCGACGGAATATCGAGCGTTGGCTCTGTTTCAAGTATCTGAACCATGAGACGGATCGTCGCCATCGGCGTCATCGAAACTCTGTTTCGCCGGGTTCTTTTTAACTTCCGTTACAATTGCTCCAGTCCGTTTACTTGGAACCCATCCTCCGGAGAAATTCCTCCATCATATCTGCTTGCCCTGCAATGTCCGACGTCAATTTTTCAACGACTTCAGCTTTTGTCATATCGAGTTGCTTAAAATTCACGTCACCATCTTTCACGGGCAGTTCTGCCAACGAGGATACGACGTCATCGATAGACGAAGCCATCCATTCCTCCATGAAATCCTCGAACTCCTTTTTCCCGCTTTTGAACCGCCCCGGGTTTGTCGGAGACCTCAAAGTGTGAGAACTTCGATTTATGAAAAAGCAAAAGCGGTTCAGCCAAGAGGTACGGGAGAGAGCGGTTCGACTCTTCCACGAGTCCGTGAAGGATCATCCCTCACAGTGGTCAGCGATGAAGTCGATCGCCGAGAAAGTCGGATGCACGCCAGAAACTATGAGGCGCTGGGTGCATCGGGCCAAGATCGACTCCGGAAAGCGAGATGGTGTCTCGTCTGAGGAGAAGGCACGAATCAAAGAGTTGGAGCGAGAGAACAGGGAGCTGAAGCGAGCCAACGAGATTCTTCGGAAGGCTTCGGCTTATTTTGCGCAGGCGGAGCTCGACCGCCGACCGAAGAAATGGTGAATTTCATCAACGACCATCGCGATGAGTATGGGGTCGAGCCGATCTGCAAAGTGCTGCCGATCGCCCCATCCACCTATTATGAGCGCCTTCGCCAACGAAATGAACCGGAACGTCGCTCAGCTCGAGCAAAGCGAGATGAAGTCCTGGTCGAGGAAATT
>SLIA01000087.1 GCA_007135935.1 Wenzhouxiangella sp. | reverse complement strand
TATAAAATATCGCAAGTTATAGTACGTAATGTCAACTCTCTTATTAGTGCGGCAATTTCCAATGTTGCGTTACCTGTATTTTCGAGGATGCAGAATGATGATAAAAAATTATTATATACATATTATCTTAATGTCCGTCTGAGCTTATTTCTGACTGCACCGGTATTTGTTATATTGATTTCATTCCCTGAATTAATACTCGAAAAAGTACTTGGAGAGCAATGGCTTGGCGGAACGGTGGTACTTCAATTACTTGCTATATTTGGACTCATCGAGAGTATTTCATTTTTTAATGGTCCGATTCTTTACGCGAAAGGTAACACAAAGTATGTATTGTATTTAACTATTTCCAATTCTATACTTAGAATCGGATTAATATTGTTATTCATTTCGCATGGAATAGAGGGGGTTGCGTTCGCAGTGCTTATTTCAGCGATTCTGAATCATATTGCAATTATTTATTTTATTAAAAAAATAACAAACCTACGGGTGCCAAGACACCTATTGAATATCGGGATTGGAATAATCCCTGCCGTTATAATGTTTTTTGGAATGCACAGAATAATGTTGGTGGAGTTTGAAATCTCTCATATATATCATGTAGTAGTCTCTTTGGTTATAGGTATATCAATATATGTTTTAGCGATAAATACATTTGATAGAAACCTTATTATTAAGATATCACGTGAAATAAAAAAGGTAAAGTTATCTCACCTGTTTAATATTTTATAGTATGAACTTGTAATATTATAAAAGGTAATGTAAATGACAAATACGTTTATTATAGCGGAAGCCGGTGTCAATCATAATGGATCTTTGGTAATTGCAAAAAGATTAATTGATATTGCTAAAGATGTTGGAGTTAATGCAATAAAATTTCAGACTTTTAGTGCAAATGTAAGTTTATCAAAAAATGCTCAAAAGGCTGAATATCAAAAAAAAATAACTTCGGAAAACGAAACCCAGTATGAGATGGCAAAACGGCTCGAACTTGACGAGGAAGAACATTGTGAGTTAATAAATTATTGTAAGGATAAGAAAATAACATTTATTTCATCGCCGTTTGATATAGATAGTATAGAGCTTTTATATAAGTTAGGTTTGGATATTTTCAAAATACCTTCCGGTGAAATAATTAATTTACCGTATTTACGGAAATTAGGTACATTAAACAAAAACATTATATTGTCTACCGGAATGGCTGATCTTGGTGAAATAGAAGATGCATTGGATGTATTGATTCATAATGGTACTGATAAAGAAAATATAACGGTATTACATTGTAATACCGAGTACCCGACCCCTTTTGAAGATGTAAATTTAAAAGCAATGCTAACAATTAAGAACGCATTTGGAGTAAAAATAGGTTATTCTGATCACACCCTGGGTATTGAAATACCTATAGCGGCTGTTGCATTAGGAGCTGAAGTTATCGAGAAACATTTTACTCTGGATAAAAATATGGAAGGGCCCGATCATAAAGCGTCGCTTGAACCCGATGAATTTGCTAATATGGTGAAATCTATCAGAAATATTGAGAAGTCTTTTGGTGGTGGGATTAAAAAACCTTCTGCGTCTGAAAATAAAAATATTAAAATCGTCAGGAAAAGTATTGTTGCTTCAAAAGACATAAAAAAGGGAGAAATATTTACCGAACATAATCTGGGTATTAAGAGACCTGGATACGGAATATCTCCTATGAGATGGGATGAAATAATCGGAAAATCCGCGATCTGTGATTTTAATAATGATGAGATGATCAAGATATGAGGAAAAGAAAAATTTGTTTAATAACCGGTAGCCGTGCAGAATATGGTCTGCTCAAACCCCTTATAGATGAATTGAATAACGATGGAAATATAATTTTGCAGATTTTAGTTACAGGCATGCATCTTTCGCCAGAATTCGGTCTTACATATAAAGATATCGAAAATGAAGACTTACACAAAAATGAAAAAGTCGAGATACTGTTGTCATCCGATACACCGGTAGGAATTGCTAAATCAATGGGCCTCGGGATGATTTCATTTTCGGAAGCATATCAAAGATTATCACCGGATTTAATTATTGGCCTTGGTGATAGATTTGAGCTGTTTTCTGCAGTGTCAGCGGCATTGGTTGCGAGGATTCCGGTTGCTCATCTTTATGGAGGAGAAACTACTGTAGGAGCTTATGATGAGGCATTTAGGCATTCCATAACAAAAATGTCACATGTTCATTTTACATCAACTGATATTTACAGAATGAGAGTAATTCAGTTAGGAGAAAATCCAAAATATGTTTTCAGCGTCGGTGCATTGGGATTGGATAATATTAAAAAAATGAAATTGCTTACAAAGGGCGAGCTTGAAAAATCAATTAATTTCAGGTTAGATAAACCGTTTTTTGTTGTAACATTTCACCCGGTCACATTAGATAATAATTCTTCTGAATTTCAAATGAAGGAATTATTCTTAGCGTTAGACAATCATAGGGCTTATAATATAGTATTTACAAAACCAAATGCAGATAACGATGGCAGAGTCATAATTAATATGATAGATGAGTATGTTAAATTAAATAATGATAGAGCTGTTGCATTTACATCACTCGGACAATTGCGGTATTTATCAATATTAAAATATGCTGCCATGATGGTTGGAAATTCTTCAAGCGGAATAATTGAAATGCCGTATTTCAGGAAACCTGTAATCAATATCGGCGATCGGCAAAGAGGGAGGATATCCCCTCAATGTGTTATTAATTGTGAACCTGAAAGAGAGTCGATTTTCAATGCAATAAAAAAAGGATTACAAAAAGAGTTTGTTGATTCCATAAAGAATCAGTTATATCCTTACGGTGATGGAACGGCAGCTGTGAAAATAAAAAAGGAATTATTGAAAATTGATTATCAGTCCCTCATAAAAAAAGAATTTTACGACATAGATTTTAAAATGAAATGATGATATGGTAAAATCATTCATAAAGATAATGATGACAAAATGAAACAAATAAATTCGGTTAATTTACTTACGCATACATAATATTGAAGAATTACAGATTACTGTTATGTATCGATAGGAACATAATCGAAAAATTCATGCGTACTAACATTAACTTAGAAATATGTATAGTTACCGCAAAATTGACTAACTATCAAAAAATGAGTCATAATTCAAAGTATGATTAATGGTAAAACTTTATTGGCTATAATTCTTGCACGCGGTGGCAGTAAAGGAATTCCAAAAAAAAATATATCTATTTTAGCTGGGAAACCGCTTATAAACTGGACGATAGAAGAAGCAAAAAAGTCGAAATATATTGATCGCCTGATCTTATCTTCCGATGATCCCGAAATAATTGAAATTGCAAAAGCATCGGGTTGTGAAGTACCTTTCGTGAGACCACGTGAATTAGCAACAGATGAAAGTCCAATTATAGAGTCTATATTACATGCTATCAATACTCTTCCGGATAAATATGATTATATTCTGATTCTTCAGCCAACATCTCCATTGCGAAAAATTAATCATATCGATGCTGCAATTAACATTATTGGAAATTCTGATGCAGACAGTCTGGCGAGCATCTCTCTTGTTGAAAAGTCTCCGTACTGGATGTTTTATTTAAATGATAAGGGGAAATTAAACCCACTGATGGGAGATATCAAATCGTCTAACAGGCAATATTTACCTGACATATATGTGTGTAATGGAGCTATTTATATAATAAAATATGATATCTTGAAAAATAAGAAAACTATAATTGATACAAATACTATTGGTTTTATCATGGAGGCTCAAGTATCTCTGGATATTGATGAAGAAATAGATTTTAAAGTTGCTGAAACTATATTAAAGTCAAATATGGAGTGATATTCTATGTACATCGACGAATATAAACTAACATTTAAGCAACAGCTCGATAGAAACAGATATCGTGAAAATAATAGAGCGCAGCTGTTTAAATATGGCAGCTATGTCGATTTATTTCTCAATTCATTGAAAAAGAGCTACAGACATTTCGGAAATGTTGAATTATTGTTCGTAGGATCAAAATTGTATGATCTTGTAGAATGTACAAATAAAAAAGTAAAATGTTTAGTCTTATCCAAAGGAAGTAGGTCGTTGAAAGAGTCCTTACGAGGCGGATTCGCTTCATATTATATTAATAAGCTTGTTAATGATGTAACGAGAACATACAGATCTGAAGAACCAGATATTAACGTATTGAAAGAATATTCTGCAATAATGAAGAAAACCTGTGATTTATTTTACAAAATCAGACCGAGAGCAGTTGTTTTCTTCAGTAACACCGGTGCATTTGATCGGCATCTGAGTATAGCATGTAAAAAGGTTAATATACAAACTCACAGAATTCAACACGGCTGGTTTTATGGTGTCGAGGATCTTAATCAAGTAAGTGATACTTTTTGGGTCTGGGGCAGATATTTTTATGATAAGATTAAAAATAATTATGTTAAATTATCAGATATAACACATGTGTTTGGTTATCCACATTTGATGAATAGGAGAATACCCAATAATATTCCGTCTGTAGGAGAGATTAAATATGCATGTTTTATCGGTCAACCCGTAGTACCTAACGATGTTTATAAATATACGTTTGATGAAAAGCTTGAAAAAATCGAGTTAATCGCACAGATACTCTCAAAATATAAAATATCATTGGTTTATCGTCCGCATGGAACAGAGCGGAGATATTATAATAACCATTTAAAACAAATAGCTAAAATCTCCAACATACAAATAACCAACCGCCGGGAAAAACTAAAAGATGCATTTAATAAATATGATTTATTCTTCTCCGTATATTCGACAGCCTTGGTAGAAGCCGCGATGTTTGGTAAGTATACAATTCAGGTATTAATTGGTAAGATTAAACCTATGATTGTTGATGGAATTCCATATGTTACCGATGTTGAGAGGGAGTTGCAATATATGCTTAATAGCTCATCCTTACGGGCCGGGTTGGATGATTACTATATTGAAAATAATACTACCCTTGATCAAAGAGTGGACAAATTTCTTGAAAATATACTTTGAATCGCGTGGATATTTTATACTCTGATTTAAATAACAAATTATATTAAAGATGAATATTATGTAAAACAGTGGGTGCCGTTTGAATATAAAGTTGATAATTTCCTGAGTATTATTCTATGAATTGACAGCTAAGTAAATATAAAAGGAGAATAAAATGAAAATAAGTGTTTTCGGACTTGGTTATGTTGGTGTTATTACTGCAGCCTGCTTGGCAGATGAAGGTTATGAAGTAATAGGAGTAGATATTAATAAAAGTAAAGTCGATTTAATAAATACGGGTGAAACACCAATATATGAAGATAAAATTAGTGATATAATTAAGAAAAATGTAAAAAGTGGTAAGTTCCGTGCTATATTGAATGCTGAGGAGGCAATAAAAGTTACTGATATTGGTATTATTTGCGTTGGAACACCATCATTGAACAATGGGTTACTAGATGATAGATATTTAAAAAATGTTATTAAACAGATTGGTGAATCGATTAAGCCAAAAAATGATAAAATTACTATTGTGTTAAGGAGTACTGTAATACCTGGTACAGTAAAGAAAATGGTTATACCTAATCTGGAGAAATACAGTGGAAAGAAATTGGGAGAAGGGTTTGAATTTCTTTATTATCCTGAATTTATGCGTGAAGGTAGTGCTGTGTATGATTATTACCACCCTCCGAAGATAGTCATTGGCGAGCTAAATAATGGTGCATCGGAAGTTCTTTTAAATATTTACGATGAAAAGTATAATGCACCAAGAATTATATGTGATCCTACAATAGCTGAAATGGTTAAGTACTGCGACAATATATTTCATGCTTTAAAGATTACTTTTGCAAATGAAATTGGACATTTTTGTAAATCTCTTGATATAGATAGCCATGAAGTGATGGATATATTTTGTCAGGATAAGAAACTAAATATATCGACAAAATATCTAAGACCTGGTTTTGCTTTTGGTGGATCTTGTTTACCGAAAGATCTACGAGCTATATTGGCAGTTTCAAAAGAAAATCATTTAGAACTTCCTATGATTCAAAGTATTTTGTCGAGTAATACAAGCCAGATAGAAAATGCATTAAAAATGATACTTAATACTAATGCAAACTCGTTTGGCTTTTATGGAATTGCATTCAAAAAAGGGACAGATGATTTACGTGAGAGTCCATACGTTGAAATCGCCGAGCGACTTATTGGAAAAGGAAAAAAAGTTCAATTTTATGACGAAATGGTGCAAATATCGAAGTTAACTGGAAAAAACAAATCGTATATCGAAAGTAAATTTCCTCATCTTTCAGAAATGTTAATATCAAGTTTAGATGATTTGCTCACAAATGATTTAATACTAATTTGTCATAAACCGGAAAAT
>SLIA01000166.1 GCA_007135935.1 Wenzhouxiangella sp. | reverse complement strand
TGGCGGTTTACGGTTTCGTGTTCGGGGTGATCTTTCGGGCCCGGGTGCCTGAAGGACTCGACATTCCCTTCGTGGCCTGGCTGGCCGTGGCCCTGTGGCCATGGCTGGCTTTTTCCGAGGCGGTCCTGAAAGGCTCACGATCCATCCTCGACCATTCCTCGCTGATTTCGAAAGTGGCCATCCGACGCGAGCTGCTGGTGATTTCAGCGGTGACCTCTGCCTTCCTGCTGCACATGGTGGGCTACCTGGTGGTGCTGCTGGTCTTGCACCTGCTGGGAACGCCACTGCACTTTGCCGGTCTGCCGACCGTGGCGCTCACCCTGGCAACGCTGTACGTGCTGGCGCTGGGGCTGGGTCTGGGTCTGGCCGCAGTCCAGGTCTTTGTACGCGATCTCGAACAGGCTCTGCCGACGCTGTTCATGTTCTGGTTCTTTCTCACGCCCATACTGTATGCGCCGGAAATGCTTCCGGAGCAGTTCACGCGCTGGCTGCAGTTCAACCCCATGTTCTGGTGGATGGAGCAGGTGCGTGGGCCGCTGTTGTGGCGTGATTTGTTGCCGGACTGGTCCCTGCTGGCTCTGGCTGGAGGGGCTACGCTTGTGCTGTGGCTGGGGTGGCGCCTGTTCGGCCGGCTCAGTCCCTATTTCGAGGATTTCCTGTGACCAGCCCGTTGCTGAGGCTCGAGGGTGTCTCCAAGGTCTACCCGCCAACCGTGCAGGCCGGGAAGCGGTTTCGTGCCTTTCTGCAGTTGCTGTTGCGTGGTTCGGCTTCCGGTGGTACCCGGGTGCTGGAAGAGATCAGCTTCGAGGTGCCACAAGGTCAGTCCATGGCCGTGATTGGCGGTAATGGCGCCGGCAAGTCCACGCTGCTCAAAATCGTTACCGGTGTACTGGCGCCGACCACGGGCACCATCGAGAGCCGCGGCAGCACGGCGGCACTGCTCGAGCTCGGCGCAGGTTTCGACGTCGAGTATTCCGGCCTGAACAACCTGCGCATGAATGCCGCCTTCCTCGGCTTGTCGCCGGATCAGGTGGAAGAGCGTCTCGACGATATCCTGGCATTCGCCGATATCGGTGATTCCATTCACGAGCCGGTCAAGCATTATTCCTCCGGCATGGTCGTGCGGCTGGGTTTCGCCGTGGTCGCCGCCGTGCGACCGGACCTGCTGATTACCGATGAGGTACTCGCCGTCGGTGACGAGTCTTTCCAGAAGAAGTGCATTCGCTGGATCGAGAACTACCTGGCCGACGGCGGCACCTTGTTGATGGTCTCGCACAACATGTACCAGGTGCAGAAGCTATGCCGCCATGCCATCTGGCTGGATGGGGGGCGAGTGCGTGCCCAGGGCGATGTCTTCGATGTCACGCAGGCTTATCTGGCCTGGCACGAGCGCAAGGATGCTGCCGAGACCGACGCACGTCAGCAGCGCGAAGCGGGCGCACTCTACCGGGTGACCGATCTCGCCTTCCCCGGTCACGAAACGGGCAGCCCGATTCTGGAAACCGGCCAGTCACTGACTGTCGACTTGCGTTTGCGATCCCCGGACGGCCGTGCACCCGTGGTGCTCGTTGGCGTGGTGCGGGCCGACGGCACGCCGGTTTATGGCGTGGCAAGCGACCAGGACGGCCTGGAACTGGCTGCAGGAAGTGACGGTGCCTACGAGGTCGAGCTGCACTTTCCAGCCCTGAACCTGTTGCCCGGCGGCTACGCCATTCGTGCCCATGCCCTGGACCCTGAAGGCCTGCGTGTGCATGACACCATCGAACAGGAATTCACCGTCAGCGGCCGTACTCGAGAGTTGGGTATGGTGCGGCTCGACCATGAGTGGCGGCAGTCATGACCGCTGTCATCGTGCCACTGTTCAATGCGCCGCGCGAAGCTGCCCGGTGCCTTTCCGCCCTGGCCGCGACGGTCTCCAAGCGCACGCCGGTGGTCGTCATCGACGATGCATCCGATGATCCCGCCATTGAGCGGCTGCTCGAGCGCCAGCCGGATCACTGGTACCGGGTTCGCAACGAAAGCAATCTCGGTTTTGTCGCTACGGTCAACCTGGGCATGGCAATGACCGGCGATGTCGACGTGGTACTGCTCAATGCCGATACCGAGGTCACCTCCGGCTGGCTGGAGGCGATCGAGCGCTGTGCTGACCATGATCGGACCATTGCCTCGATCACGCCGCTGACCAACAACGGCGAGATCGCCTCGATTCCGGAATTCTGCCGGGCCAACCCCTGGCCTGAGGATGCCGGGCGCTGGGCGCGTGCCTGCCGCGAATCCGGCTCACCCGTCTATCCCGAGGTGCCTACCGGTGTTGGGTTCTGCATGTACCTGCGCCGCGCCTGCCTGGATGAGATCGGTGAATTCGACGAGCAGGCTTTCGGGCGCGGCTACGGCGAAGAGAACGACTGGTGCATGCGCGCCATTCATGCCGGCTGGCGCCATGTCCTGTGCGACGACGCCTTCGTGGCCCACCAGGGCGGCGCCAGCTTCGGCCCCCTGGGCCTGGCTCCGGGCGGCCAGGCCATGGAAACCCTGCTGAAACGCTATCCCGACTACATGGAACGCGTCAGCACCTTCATCGAAGCCGATCCCATGAGCGAGCGGAGAGAGCAGATCGTCCGGCACTACGAGGCCCTGGGGGCGGAGGTCGGTGATCGGTAGTCGGTGGTCGGAAGTCGGAAGTCGGAAGTCGGAACCCTGGCCAGCGACAAAACGACAAAGCGACCAAACGACCAAACGACCAAACGACCAAACGAACCAACGAACCAACGAACCAACGAACCAACGAACCAACGAACCAGACTTGCTAAACTTGCCCGGTCCCCATCCCTGATTCACCGATGTCCGACCAGCCCGAACTCGAATTCACCGGCGAGCGCTTTACGCCCGAATGCGTACGCGAGATTGCCTACGAGCACTGGCATCGGTATGCCTGGGCGGCCGAGGTGGTGGTCGGCAAGACGGTGCTGGATGCCGCCTGCGGCGAGGGGTATGGCTCTCGCCTTCTGGCCGCGCGCGCCGCGCAGGTGCAGGGGCTTGACCTGAGCGAGCAGGCGATCGCCCATGCCCGCCAGCGCTACCGTGCGGACAATCTGGCGTTCGAGTCCGGTGACGCGACCGAGTTGCCCTTTGCCGATGACAGCTTCGATGCCGTCGTTTCCTTCGAAACCCTGGAGCACCTGGAGGCGCAGGATCGCCTGCTCTCGGAGTTCCGGCGTGTCTTGCGGCCCGATGGTTTCCTGTTGATTTCATCGCCTGATCGCAAGACCTACAGCGACGAGACCGGCTACGACAACCCCTACCATGTGCGAGAACTCTACCGCGACGAGCTCGAGGCCTTGCTGGGGCGCCATTTTCCCGCGTTTCGCCTGTGGGGGCAGAAGCTGATGTTCCTGTCGGCCCTGTGGCAGCTCGAATCAGACGGTGCCACCCAGTGGTTGCTTGATGACGATGGCCGGATCGAGGCGCGTGACCACCCGGCCTATCCGCCGCTGTATTTCCTGGCCGCGGCAGCCGCCGAGGCCGACCAGTTGCCGACTCTTCCGGCCCATTCGCTCTACGGCGACCGCGACGAATCGGTCTACAAGCATTACAACGAGGAAGTGGCAAAACACATTCGGGCAGGGCATCTGCTGGCCGAGCGCGACGCTGAAATCGAGCGTTTGCGGCGGCAGTTGTCGCGGCCCTGGTGGCAGCGCCTGTTCTCTCGTTCATGAGCTTCGGCAAGACCAACCCGCTCGCCCGTGTCACCGCGGTCGTGGTCAACTACAACTCCGGTTTGTGGCTGGCACGCTGTGTTAACAACCTGCGCGGTCACCGTGCCAGCCTTCCGGAAGTCATCGTGATCGACAACGCCTCCAGCGACGGCAGCGTCGAAGAGTTGCCGGCACTCGATGGCATCACCGTGCGCCGGGCGCATCGCAATCTCGGCTTCGGGCGTGGCGTCAACCAGGCCTTGCGCAGTGTCGCCACGGATTATGTACTGGTCATCAATCCCGACTGCCTCATCGTTCCTTCTGCGCTCGTGCGCCTGATCGAAGAGCTCGATGCCCACCCTGAGGCCGCCATGGTTTCCGGTCGCGTGTTCGACATGTCCGGTAACGAGCAGCGCGGCAGTCGTCGCCGGCTGCCGACGCGGGACCAGGTGCTCGCCGAAGTGATGCCGTTCAGCCGTCGTCCGGGTATCGACCTCACCACTCAGCCGCCACCGACCGAGCCCGAGGAAGTCGAGGCGGTCTCGGGGGCCTGCATGCTTATTCGCATGCGCGCGCTGGATGAAATCGGCGGTTTCGATCCGGCCTTCCACATGCATTTCGAGGATCTCGATCTGATGGCCCGCCTGCACGAAGCTGGTTGGCGCATCCGGCTGGAGCCTTCGGTCATCATTTCCCATGCCGGGGGCGTGTCCACGCGCCGGCGTGCGGTCGGGGTGATGCTGGCCAAGCATCGCAGCCTGTGGCGCTATCTCAACAAGCATTGCGCCGAAGACTGGTCGCGCTGGAGTCGCCTGGTCTGGCGCAGTGCCATCATCGGGCATGCCCTGCTGCGTCTGCCGCTGGAGCTGTTTCGACGATGAGTGCCGGCGATCCGCTGGTCCTGGTGACCGGAGCATCCGGCGCGGTCGCGACCGCCCTGCTGGAACGCACCATGGGGCAGGGAGTTCGGATTCTGGCCGTGAGCAGCCAGCCTCCGCAGCGGTCCTGGCCTCATGTGACCTGGTTCGAACAGGATCTGGGTCTTGGCGCGGCCGATGTCCGGGCCGGTACCCTGGTTGCCCTGGGATCGTTAGGTCATGCCCTGAACCAGGTGGACCAGGTTCCGGGAATCGGTCGTGTCGTCGCGGTCTCGACGGCAAGCGCCGCTTACTACGATTTGATGGGCAGTCATGTCGAGCGTGCCGAGCTCAGGCGCCTTGCCAGTATCGAGCAGCGTCTCAAGGTCGCCTGCGACGAGCGTGGCATCCTGTTGACGCTATTCCGGCCCTGCCTGCTGTATCACGGTGGCGAGGGCGGGACATTTGCCCCGGTTGCCGGCGCGCTGGCTGGACGCCGGCGGCTGTGGCTGGGGCAGGGTGGCTTGCGTGCCCCTGTGCATGCCGATGATCTCGCACGCCTGATCGTGCGCTGTCTCGAGATCGGGTACGTCAGTGGCGGCACCTGGTCACTGGCCGGTGGCGACACCCTGTCGGTGGGCGCCTTGATGGAGCGCGTCGCGACCAGCCACGCGGTAGCCATTCGACGGCTGCCTGCCCCGGCCATGCTGTCGCGCCGCACACTGCGCGACCTGGATATGCCGGCCGATGTGGCCCGCGACCTGGTTGGACTGTACGGTCATGACCTGCTGCCCGACGACGCATCGGCACGCGAGCAGCTGGGCTGGCAGCCCAGGGGATTTCGGCCATGACCATGCCGCGCCGCGTGCTGGGCCACAGCGGCCGTGAGGTATCCGTGCTGGGGCTGGGCTGTGCCAGTTACTGGGCGCATCCCCGATTTCCGCAAGAGCAGGCCCGGGCCGTGCTGGCCAGTGCGCTGGAAGCCGGTATCACGCTGTACGATACCGGCGCCTCCTACGGCGATGGTCTGGGTGAGAGCAGGCTTGGACAGTTCCTGCGCCAACTGGATGTCGAGGTCGACAATCTGCTCATCGCCACCAAGGTCGGTACCGTCCGGGGTGCTGACGGCAAACTCGGGAAAGACTTTCGGCCGCAGGCCGTCGTCAAGCAGTTCGAAGGCAGTATGAAGCGATTGAAGCTGGAACGGGTCGGCCTTTTGCAGCTGCATGGTCCCGAAGTCTCGGACCTGACCGATGAATTACGCCTGGCGCTGGAGCGACTGCGCGATTCGGGCAAGGTGGAACTGCTGGGCATCAACGGCTTTGCGCCGGTCCTGGAACAGGCCGTCGGACGCGCGCCCTTCGATGTGCTGATGCCGTTCCTTTCGGTAGTCGAGCCGGGCAATCTCGGGCTGGTGCAGCGTGCGGCCGGGTCGGGGCAGGGCGTGCTCGCCGCCGGGCCGCTGGCGCGCATGAGTTTCCGCCCGCCATTGGCAGACTGGCTGACCCGGCCTGCCGGCCTCTGGTACCTGGCCCGCGCCCTCTACAACGGCCCGGGCAGCTTCCTGCGCGCCCGCCGCTACCGACGCGCCTTGTCCGCCCCGGACAGAACCCCCGCCCAGCTGGCCATGGCCTGGGTACTGGACCAAGCGGGTGTGACTGCCGCCGTATTCGGCACCACCCGCCCCGAGCACGTCCGCGAACTGGCCGAAGCCGCTCGCCGCCCGCTACCCGAAAAAGTGCGCCAACGCATCGCAGAGCTCCAGAGCCCGATCTGATCCTGCTCACCTTCGATCTGCTATACGCTTCGGGCCGGGTGCAGGGCTCATGCGAAACCTGCGGTTTCGAAATCACCCCGCACCCACCCCAAAGCGCTACGCTTTTCTGGTCCCTGCTCCCTGGTCCCTGGTCCCGAGTCCCGAGTCCCGAGTCCCGAGTCCCGAGTCCCGAGTCCCGAGTCCCGAGTCCCGAGTCCCGAG
>SLIA01000089.1 GCA_007135935.1 Wenzhouxiangella sp. | reverse complement strand
TTATTTAAATCAATGATAAGGCTTAGCTCATTTGCGGGAATTAGTGATTATATAACTGAAAACCCACAAAAAAGTGTAGAAAAGTTATTGCAATGTAAACAGAGAAGCCAAGAGCTTAATTATCTATATAAAAGTATCATCATATCTGATATTGTGGTAATAAATGGTGAAGGCTCTTGTGTGTTTAAAAATCCTGTCGAGAGAAATTTGCTATTTTATTTGATGATTATCGAGCTTAGCGCAAAATTGAATAAGCCAGTATTTTGGGTGAATGGAATGATTGCCGATTGTCCTTATACGGGTAGAAATGAATTAATTTATGGTTATGCAAAAAATAGTTTTAAAAAACTATCAGGAATTTCTTTAAGAGATTCCGAATCATATAAATATGTTAATAACGAGTTTCCTTCGTTGCCTAGCACCATGATACCTGATGCCTTATTCTCCTGGTATAATATCTATCACAGGTTTGGTAAATCAATACTTCCAGAGAATGGAGATTTTATCATTCCATTCCCGGAGTATTATCATTATTTTAATAAAATTGATTTTAACAGAAATTATATTTGTGTCGGAGCAGGAGCTGCAACAAATTCAGATCAGAAGAAAGGATATGATGTTTTTTGTTCTCTCATTAGTAAATTAATGAAACTAGATTACCAGGTCTTATTGATTCATTACAGTGGAAACAGAAATAGATTTATTAATAAAGTAAGAGATGAATTTAATCTACCTATCATTCCAGTCGAGACATCTGTATTAATGGCCGGTGCTGTCTTGGCAAATGCAAAACTTCTGATATCAGGATGGTATCACGCATCGATATTTGCATCACTGGGTGGAACTCCAACAATATTCCTTAATACAAATTCACATAAAATTAGAAGTTTAATGGATATGATTGGATATGTGGATGAATCAATATTTTCTGCATTCCCAGATAATATTGAAATCGAGAATATATATGAATTAGCAAAAACATACTTAGAGAATGAGACAACTATCAGAGGAAAAATTAAAGGGGTTGTCTCACAACTTTCCAAAGAGTCTCATAGTCTTCCGGATTATATATATAAAAGTATTAATCGAAATTAATTGTACTGTTGTATTTGCATAATTATTTAAATATAGATTATTGGATTTAAGATCCAACTTCAGTAAATATTAGTACGTTATTTCATAGAACATTACTAAAATTAAAGCATAAAGAGTAAGGTGAGATAGTAAATAATGAAAGTAGCAATTTTAAATGTCTTGGGACTGGTTAAAACATATTTCTAATAAAATAATAAAACGTGAAAATTTATTTAACTCCTGACAAAGTCCTTCAATTGGAAAGTATTATTTAATGCTTGCTATAATTCCTGCCAGGGGGGGGTCTAAAGAGATACCCCGTAAAAACATTAAATCATTCCATGGAAAACCGTTGATTGCCTGGACTATTGAAGCTGCACATAAAACAAATTTAATTAGCAAAATCGTTGTATCGACGGATAGTGAAGAAATTGCAAATATTGCAATAGAATACGGAGTTGAGGTACCGTTTCTTAGACCACCTGAACTCGCGACCGATACCGCACATGTTATCGATACCTATTTTTATACAATCGACAGGTTAAAAACGGACTACGGATTAGCTTACCAAGAAATAGTCGTATTACAACCGACGTCTCCGTTGCGAAATTATCAGGATATTATAAATGCTATATCGATTTATAAGGAACGTCTTGCCGATTCTGTGATATCGGTTACAAAAACCTGTCATCCGCCATCGTGGGCTAAAAAGATAAATACCGAAGGAGTCCTGGAAAATTATCGTAATGAAGAGATCGATAACAGAAACAGACAGGAGAGCGGTGATGTATACTTTCCGAATGGTGCGGTATTTATCTTACGAGTCGATCTCTTGAGATCACGAAATACGTACTATTCATCAAAAACATATCCATATATAATGCCGAAAGAACGGTCGATCGATATTGACGATAATATAGATTTTATGATAGCGGAATTATTATTTGAAAAGTTGTCAATACGTAATGAATCCGGTACATGAATACCACTGCCGCTGAAATTCAAAAATATATATACCGGCTCTGGCCGATAATGCGAAGTATAACCGGAGACGGTGTACGCGAATCGCTCGGCATTATTTCGGAAATTGTCGATATGGAAATCGTTGAGGTGCCTACGGGAACACGAGTTCTGGACTGGGTAGTGCCGAAAGAATGGGTCATCAGAGATGCATATATCATCAGACCGGATGGAAAGAAAATTCTCGACATACATGATAATAATCTCCATATCGTAAATTATTCGATACCATTTAAGGGAAAAATATCTAAAACCGAGCTCGAAAATCATTTACACAGTCTTCCGGAAATGCCTGAGGCAATACCGTACATTACGAGCTACTATGTTCCACGTTGGGGGTTTTGTATTTCTCATAATGAAAGACTAACATTGCCTGATGGTGAATATGAAGTATATATCGATGCGGAACACATAGATGGAAGCCTTACCTATGGGGAGGCAGTGTTGCCGGGAAAAACAGATAAAGAGATTTTACTCTCGACATATGTATGCCATCCGTCGTTAGGAAATAACGAACTATCGGGACCGGTTGTTGCCGCATTTCTCCATCGGGAGCTTGCGTCAATCGAAGATCGAAGATATACGTATAGATTTTTATTTTGTCCTGAAACGATTGGCAGTATCGCATTTCTAAGTAAACGAGGAGATTATTTGAGGAAGAAACTGCATGCAGGATACGTTGTTACTTGTGTTGGTGATAATGGGCCTTTCACATACAAACGATCCCGACGAGGCGATACTACTGCAGACCGTGCTGCAGAATATGTTCTAAAGGTAAGTAAGGATACTAAATACGTAATAAAGGATTTCTTCCCCGTCCCGGGGAGTGACGAACGGCAGTATTGTTCTCCGGGTTTTAACCTGCCTGTAGGCTCGCTCATGAGAACGATGTATGGTCAATATAATGAGTACCACACATCTCTTGATAACCTTCAATATATTTCTATCTCCTCTATGCTTGATTCCATTAGGATGTATCTTGATATATTGATATGTATCGAGTATAACGGAAAATACTTAAATATTTTTCCTGAGGGTGAACCGCAACTTATAAGAAGAAAAATCTTTCCGAAACTATCAGATGAATTAAAGTCATTTCTATGGGTATTAAATTATTCAGATGGAAATAATGATCTCCTTGAAATATCCAATAAAAGTGGTATTTCGTTAGACAGTCTTTATAATACTGCTCTAAAATGTCTGCGTGCAGGTATCTTGCATGAAATAGAGGACTGAAGTAATTAGTTCCCATTAAAAAGTATTTGTATGATAAAAGAATATATTGATTACCAATTGATTCCATAAACAGCTTTTTTCGTTGTTAATTGAAAATAGATAGTAAATTTAATAAGGAATATGAAAAATAAGGTAAAAGTATTTTATGCTCGGATTTTCTATGACTTTTGGATTGATATAATCCAAGATACTTATGAATTACATAATTGGATACCTGTTTATATTGTTGCAGACCCACGATTTGAAAGAAAAATCCGCGAAATTATGCCGAAATCGATATTTCATAACCGCGATAAAGCTATAGTAGGAATACCTTCTGAAGAGTGTGCAAATGACATTGAGTTCCCGGCAATCGACCAAAAAATATTGCAAAAGTTATCATATAATCAAACATTATATTTGCATATGTTAGATCGATTTGATCCGGGGCATAATTTCCCTTATCGGGAGCGAATATATTATTATCACAAAATGCTTCGATATTGGCTGGGTATAATAAGACATTTTAAACCTGACATAGTTGTGTTTCCTTCTGTTCCCCATATGGGTTATGATTATATTATGTATATGATTTGTAGAGTGTTAAAGGTGCCAATGTGTATGTTTATTGAAATATCATTAGGAAAATTAATAACCTCGAAAGATTATGCTAACCACTTTCCAATAATGGAAAAATATAATGATATCATTAGAAATGGTGAATCGATTAGTATGCCGGCTGATCTAGTACAGTATTTATATAATCTTACCGATGATTATGAAAAAGCAACCCCTTATTTTATGAAGAAATATGCAGAGAATAATTTGCGAAGAAAATTATTAGGTGTTACAAAACGGCAAATAAAAAATAGTATCTATTTATTAAAAAACATGTTAAACATACATAATGTATTTAATATTAAGCAGAGAGTTACTGATACCAAAGAATTAAATAAGGCATGGAACCATCTAACATATCACAAAATACATAGAAAGTATAAGAGAATTGCTATTAAAAGTAGAAAGAACGCCAAGGAATATTATTATGAACATATGGATGAATTTAAAAAATCAAAGAACTACATTTATATTCCATTACATTATCAACCAGAAGAAACTACCTGTCCATTAGGCGATATTTATGCACATCAATATCTTTTTATAGAAATGTTATCTAAGTCTATTCCTTCGGACTGGAGATTGTATATAAAAGAGCATTTGGATCAGTTTAATGGTTCATTAACAGGTGCTCGCTCTCGCAACCGACTTGATTATGAATTTATTCTTGATATTCCCAATGTGTCGTTCATAGATCCATCAATCTCACCGTTTGATTTAATCGATTATGCTCAAGCAATTGCTACTGTAACAGGAACTGCTGGTTGGGAAGCAGTAAATCGAGGAGTCCCAGCGATAATTTTCGGTCATCCATGGTATAAGGGATGTGAAGGTGTCTTTTATACACCTACATTCGAGGAATGTAAAGAAGCTATTAATATCATAAAAAACGGTTACAAACCTGATTATGAAAAAATTAAAATCTTTGCATATGCTGCAAATACGATAAGCGTTCACGGTGCATTGCATCCGGAAGCTATGAAGGGACTCGATATAATATATGAAGAAAATGTTAAAAACATAACTAAAGAATTGTTAAGATTTTATAATTATGTTAAAAAGTAAATATAAAAAAATCTATACTCACAAAATGCTAATGTATTACTTCAACTGGATGTGGTCAAATGGTAATCTTTTATAAATTAATAATCATAATAAAACAGAAGAACCATATCCCACAGAAAATAGATAAGAAATATTTAGTAATTCGAGTTACTTAATGTGCATCTTGATTATCTTATACCAGTGAGTGAACTCGTTGAGCGCTAAATTGTTCATGCTAAATATAAGTTTCTATTGTAACTGCAATAAATTTATTTTCTGGTTTTCAGATCACCAAACGGTTAGAATAATTATAAATTCCCCCTTGTATGAAAATTGAGTCTATCACCGTTTCGAAACTACAGGATCTTATAAACGACAACGCATTCTGGCGCCAATCGATCTTACCCATTACAAAACAACGTGCCCTGTCATTTGTTCATAATCCCAGAACGCAAGACGATAATGTTGTTTTGTTCTGTGGGTACAGTAAAAATAGGTTAATCGGATATTTGTGTATTCTTCCTGATTATATATATATCGATGGTAACCAACAGAGAATCGGATTACTCAGTTCCTGGTGGGTTGACCCGGATCATAGGAAAAGCGGTGTCGGAGCGTTTTTACTTGTCAAAGCATTAAAAGCGTACCAACAAAAAATCGTAGGGATTAAATATAATAAAAAATCAGGTGCAGTTATCCTTCGGTCCAATAAATTTGTCGAGTTGGAAAATAACAGTATATTAGTTGCCGATGTGTGGCTTCGTACGAAAAGTTTAGGTCCTAAAAAAATGCATGAATATAGAAGTTTCAGAGTTGCCACGAAACCCTTCATTTATATGATTAATATGTATAATAAAGCAAAGTCGGTTCGCTTTGCAAAAAGTATCCGTGACAGGATCGTTCGATTTGAATATTGCAACAGAGTGGATAACGAAACAGACGAATTTATAAAGAAAAAACAAGATAATAGTTTGTTCCGGCGGGCGGCAAGCGAGCTAAATTGGATATTACAATATCCCTGGGTCTTACACTCTCCAGACATTACAATGATAAAAAAAAATTATTTTTTCTCATCTAACGCGAAACGTTTTTTCAATCTTGTTATTAAGGTAAAGGATAATAAAAATATTGTAGGGTTTGTCATGATAAAGATACGCGATGAGGTTCTCGATGTACCGTACGTTTACTATGAACCACCTTATATTGACGGAATTATGCATATTATTATAAGACATGCAATCCAGCTGGATATCGGTGTGATTAGAATTTATGATATGAATATTCATGACAGTATGGTAAAATGCCATTTTCCGTTTATAAAAACAGAAATATATAAAAATGGTATTGCTCTTTCAAATTCATTAAATATAGTGGACGATAAAGTATATGCTCTTCAGGGGGGGGATGGTGATTGCGTGTTTACGTGATTTATCCCCCTAAATTAACATAGTATGAACGATACAAATAAAACCGGGATTTCACCCCGCTTGGAAACTTTATTCGGGAAAATATCATTTACCCCGAATGAGCGTAAAAATACTCGAAAGATATATTATTATAAAATCAACA
>SLIA01000081.1 GCA_007135935.1 Wenzhouxiangella sp. | reverse complement strand
GCCCGAGCCGGTCAGGGCGCTGAAGTGAACAAAGACGTCACTGCCGCCGTTGTCCTGGGAAATGAAGCCGAAGCCCTTCGCGTCGTTGAACCATTTCACGGTTCCGGTGGTGCTAGACATGTTTTTACTACCTTCTAAAAGTTACAAATATTTCAATCAGGAGCCGACAACGAGCCGGTCCCGGTTCTGCTGTGTTCGGAATGTCAGGAAATGGCGGAGCTTGAAGGGAACCTGGAGGGAAAGCAATCAAATTCAACCACTGCTGTGTTCCGCAGCGCCTCGCACTATACACACGTTTTGTCGCCGTGTATATCTTTATTTTTTTCCATGCTCGCCTCGCCACAAGGCAGAGCCCTTCCAAGCTGCGGCACCAAAGGTCGGTTCATGGGAAGGCCTGAACGTCGCCACCACTTGCTCTTCAACCTTCACTCACACTTCAAAGCGGGTGGTGTTCGGGCGAGCATGGCCTGGTCGGGCGCGGATTCAGCCGCCAGGACATCCCTGAACCCTCCGATGCACCACTTGCGGGATCGAAGGAATCGCGGCTTTGAGCGGCAATGCCGAAATCCTGTCGACGCAAGGACCTCCAGACTTGCATGGGTCGACATGGCCGATCACCCGACCAGGCCATGCTCGCCCGAACACCACCCGCTACTACCACCTGCTCACATCCAACGCCAACGAGCCGCCGGCCTTGTTTACCTCTAACCCCGCACCCACGTATACTGATCGCGTCCGGCCCGGTTGAATCGGGTCGGTCAATCCCGCCCTTCCTGGATCGCAGCGTCGTTTCCCCGGATTGCCGGGGGGTCGGGCATGTGCCGATCCTGTCATTTCACGGCCCGGAGGCCGCCCCCGATAATGAAAACCCTGTTTGTACGCAATATCCACCCCGAGACCCGCGAAAAAGATCTCAGGGAACTGTTCTCCCGTCATGGCACCGTGCGTGGCATGAAACTGCCGATGGACATCTTCACCCGCCGCTGCCGTGGCGTGGCGATGATCGACATGGAAGGCCACGAGGCGCGCGCAGCCCAGGCCGGTCTGGATGGTGCCGTGTTCAACGGCCAGGCCATACAGGTGCGGGAAGAACGCCCGCGCGGCAAGAAGCGCGGCGGTCGCCGTTGACTGACCGGGGCCGGCCCCGCGCGGCGTCGGCCCGACAACCTCCCCGAGTGTAATTCGGCCCGGTGGATCTGCCGCCGGTCATTGCCGTGGCCTGCCCGGTGAAGGCACAATGAAGCGACTTCGCCTGATCGGGAGCGCTTCATGAACATGAGCAAGGTCGTCTTCGGGTTCTTCGTCCTGCTGGCGCTGACCCTGAACTTCGGGTTTTTCATCGGCGAGATCGACAACCCCGATCATCACAACGTCTACGAGCTGTTCGCCGCCCTGGTGGTCGGGCTGATCGCCACCGTCATGAAACTGGGCGAACGATCGCAGATGAGCGCGATGCTGCTCGCTTCCAGCCTGGTGGTGGACCTGCACCTGATCGCCGCGGCCGTGATCTGGGCCGTGGCGGTGCACGTTACCGACATCGGCCTGACGCCGGCGGTAATGGCGACCATCGTGTCGCTGTCCGGTGGTGCGCTGTTGGCCAACCTGCTGTCGGTGGTGTTGCTGACCATGGAAACGGCTGGCTTCAGCCGGTAGCGATGGGGCCGGCGGTCAACGACTCGTTCGTCTTCGTGTTCTTCCGGCGCATGCGTGTGCCGCTGGTCGTGCTGATCTCGGCCTATGCCATTGCCACGATCGGATTCACCTTGATGCCCGGGGTCGACGAGGACGGCAACCCGTGGCGCCTGAGCCTTTTCGAGGCCTTCTACGTGGTCAGCTACACCGGCTCGACCATCGGCTTCGGCGAAGTCCCCTACGCCTTTTCGCCGGCCCAGCGCCTGTGGACCATGGTCAGCATCTACCTGACGGTGATCGCCTGGCTGTTCTCCATCGGCACCATCATTTCACTGCTTCAGGACCCGGCCTTTCGGCGCAGCATGCAGCGTGGCCGCTTCCGGCGTGCCGTGCGTGCCATCGATCAACCCTTCTTCCTGATCTGTGGTTACGGCGACACCGGTCGCCTGCTTACCCATGCCCTGACCGAGCGCGATCACCCGGTGGTGGTCATCGACCACAACAGCGACAAGATCGATGCCCTGTCGGTCCAGGATTTCCGCATGCCGGTGGCGGCCTTCGCCATGGATGCCCGACAGCCCGACAATCTCGTCGAGGCCGGAATGCGCAGCCGATGGTGCATGGGCGTGATGGCGGTGACCGGAGACGACCGCGCCAATCTCAAGATCGCGGTGGCCACGCGCCTGCTCAACAAGCGTTGCGCGGTGCATGCGCGGGCCGACGAAGCCGATACCGCCGACAACATGCGCTCGTTCGACACCGACCATGTCATCAATCCGGTCACCGAGTATGTCTTGCGCATGCGCCTGGCCCTGCAGCGGCCCAAGGCCTTCCGGCTGTATCACTGGTTGCAGTCGGGCCCGACAGCGCGTATTCCCGACATACGCCAGCCGCCCCTGGGGCGCTGGATACTGGCCGGTTTCGGTCGACTGGGCAGTGCCATGCACGCCATGCTCTACGAGCTCGGTATCGAGGTCACGGTGATCGAGGAAGACGCCACCCTCGAGGGCCTGCCCGAGGATTTTGTCTGCGGGCGCGGCACCCAGGCCGAAACCCTGCGCCAGGCCGGTATCGAGGACGCGGTCGGCATACTGGCCACCACCCGGGACGATGTCGACAACCTGTCCATCCTGATTACCGCCCGCGAACTCAAGCCGGGCCTGTTTGCCGGCATTCTCGAGAATGGCCTGTCCAGCCACGCCATGTTCCGTGCCGCCGAGCCCGACCTCGTGGCGCAACCGAGCACGGTGATTGCCGGAACCATCCTCAGCCGCATTCGCTCGCCACTGGTGCAACCGTTCATCGAGGGCATTCTCGAATGCCCGGACGACCAGATCGATGCGCTGCTCGATCGCCTGTCGGCCCACTGCGCCGACATGCCCCCGGACTTTCTGACCCTGCGTATCAGCGAAAAGCGTGCACCGGCGATCATGGCACTGATCGAGCGCGATGTGGACGTTCCCCTGGCCGCCCTGGTTCAGAACCCGGTGTGGCGCGACCGGAAACTGCCACTGGAAGTGCTCTTGCTGCGCCGCGACAATCTCGACACGCTGCTGCCGGATGCGGATATGGAACTGCAAAGCGGCGATCGGCTGCTGCTGGCCGGTCACCCCCGTGTCGGTCGTCGGCTGCGGGCCATGCTGGAAAACGAGGACATTCTCGGTCGCGCCCTGACCGGCCGCGAACTGAGCCAGGGCTGGCTGTGGAGAAAGCTGAGCGGCAATGCCGACGCGGCCTGATCGTCTGCCGGTCCGGCACGCATCCGGGCGCCTGGTTGGTTGCGGCCATGCCGGGTGATATCCTCGGGTTCTGAAACAGGGGTGAACCATCCGCCGAGGAGTTGAAACCGACCATGGCCGGCGAGCTCACCTTGCTGCTGAAGGCAGCCAATGACGGCGACCAGCCGGCACTCAACCGTCTGGTGGCCCTGCTCTACGTCGACCTGCGCCAGCTCGCCCACCGCTGCCGGCGCGGCGATGGCCAGGCGCTGGATACCACCAGCCTGGTCCACGAATGTTACCTGCGCTTTCTCAATTCCGGCGAGCTCGAGGTCAACGACCGGTCCCACTTCTTCAACCTGGCCGCGCGCATCATGCGCCAGTTGCTGGTCGACTATGCGCGCGAGCGCCTGGCGGCCAAGCGCGGCGGCGGCGCGGTGCATGTCGAGTTGCGCGACGACGACGCCGCCGAACGCGCCGAAGCCGAGCATTGCCTGGCCGTTGACCAGGCACTCGAGCGCCTGGCCGAGATCCATCCCGACCAGGCGCGGGTGGTCGAGTGTCGCTTCTTTGCCGGGCTGACCGAGGAAGAAACCGCCGAGGCGACGGGGCGCTCGCTCAGAAGCGTGCAGCGCGACTGGAAAGCGGCCCGTGAATGGCTGGCCGGGCGGCTGGACTGATGGGCGACGATCCCCTCAAACCCGGTGGCGCGCTCGAAGGGCGATTGTTCGAGGGTTTCCTCCGGCGCCTGTCGCAGACACGCGAGCCCGAGCCCGGCGACCGCATCGGTGCCTGGCGCATCGTGTGCGAACTCGGGCGCGGCGGCAGTGGGGTGGTCTACATGGCCGAGCGCGCCGACGGTGCTTTCTCCCAGCAGGTCGCGCTCAAATGGCTGCGTGGCGATCGGCCCGTCCCGGGCGGACGCGAGGCGCTGGCGCGCGAGCGTGAATTGCTGGCCAGCCTGGACCATCCCCATATCGCGCGCCTGATCGACGGCGGCCAGACCGAAGACGGCATGCTGTGGTTTGCCATGGACCTTGCCGAGGGCGAGACCGTCGACCGCCATGCCGCCGGTCTGGATGTGCGTGGTCGCCTGGCGCTGGTGGCCAAGCTGTGCCGGGCGGTGCATCACGCCCATCGTCGCGGCCTGATCCATGGCGACATCAAGCCGTCCAATGTTCTGGTCGACGGTCGCGGCGAACCCCGCCTGGTCGACTTCGGCATCTCGCGCATGAAAGGCGGCCTCGGCTCCAGTTATGGCCTGACCCCCGATTACGCCAGTCCCGAGCAGCGTGCCGGCGATCCACTGACCACCGCATCGGACATCTGGCAGCTGGGGCATCTGCTCGAAGACTTGCTGGGGAAAGATATCTCGTCGGCCGAGCTGCGTTCGATCATCGACCGGGCGACGGCGCGCTCGCCCGATCAACGCTATGCCTCCGCCTCGGCCATGGCCGGCGATATCCATGCCTGGCTGGGCGACCGGCCCGTGCTGGCCCATGGTGGCGGCCTGGTCTATGGCCTGGCCTGCTGGGTTCGACGCAATCGCGCGCTCTCACTGGTGACCGGCATCGCCGCCCTGGTGCTGGTGGTGGGCGGGGTGTGGATGACGCTGCAACTGGCCGAAGAGCGCGATCTGGCCCAGCGTGAGGCGGCGCGTGCCCAGGCCGCGTTGGCCGAAACCCAAGCCGCCCTCGCCCGGGCCGAGGCCCTGAGCGACTTCCTGGTCGACCTGTTCCAGGCCACCCGCCCCACCCGGCCCCGTGACCAGTTGCCGACCACAGCTGAAATCCTGTCGCGTGGCGCGGATCGTGCCCTGCATCCCGAATCGGCTCCGACAGCAGAGCGCTTCGGCATGCTGCTGACGATTGGCCGGGTTTACCGCTCGCAAGGACTGTATGACGACGCCCGACCGCTGATCGACGCAGCCGTCGAGCTGGTCGAGACCACAGCGGAGATGCCGGATTCCGATCATGCCCGCGCCCTTGAGCTCAAGGCGCACCTGATGATCAGCGATGGCGACAGTCTCGACGAGGCCGAGAGGCTGCTGCTCAAGGCCGAGTCCATGCTGAATGAGGAAGACGGGTCTTGGGACCTGCTGGCCCGCATCCGGGTCCTGCGGACCTGGGTCGAACGCCATCGCGGCGAGCACGAAAAGGCGCTGGCGTTGATCGAGCCACTCTACGACAAGCTCTACCGGGCCGGCCGGTTGAGTGATACCGTCGGCGCCTCTCTGCTCAATGCCCTGGCGGGCCTGAAAGCAGCGACCGGCGATATCGATGCCTCTGCAGACCTACGAACCCGGGCCATCGAAGCCTATCGGAGAGCACACGGCGAGGAAAGCCAGGGATATGCCGTTGTGCTCGCCAACAGCGTGGGCCTGGAGCGTGCACTGGGCCGTTTCGACGAGTCCAGGCGTCGCGCCGAAAAGGCCATTTCGCTCTACGACAGAATCTACGCCGAACCGGTCGACTACCGGGCCGTGGCCCGGGCCGGCCTGGCCCGCACCCTGCTGGCCATGGGTCATTACGACGAAGCTTTCGAGCAACTGGACCGGGCTTCCGCCGAACACGCCCAGGCGCTGGGTAACGAACCCGAGCGCTGGCCGCTGCGATATACCCGGCGCGGCACCTTTCTGGTCCGAACGGGTCGAGCTGATGAAGCACTGGATGACATGACGCATGCCGATCACCTGTTCCGGGAAGAAGACGGTTTCGATCCACGCCTGCTCGCTACCGGCCGCATGCTCAGGGCCTGGACGAGCTGTCTGGCCGGACAGGGGCAGGTCGGGCAGGACATGCTCGACAACCTTGAAGACATCGATACGCTGGCTGGCAACCCCCGCAATCGCGCCCAGCTCGCCGAAGCCCGTGCCGCCTGTTACCTCGAAACCGGTCACCCCGAAGCCGCCCTGACCGCCATCGACGAAGCGATCGAGACCGGCGGCGAGGGGGACTTGCTGGCTCTGACCGACCGGCGACTGGCAAGGGCCAGAATCCTTGACGCCCTGCACCGCTCCGACGACGCCCTTCAGGAACTGGACAAGGCCAGGGACCGGTTTCGGGCCCTGGACCTGGACGACCATCCCGGCCTTGCCCGGGTGACTGAAGCCGGCGTGGCCATCGACCGGGAACGGCAGTAGTCATTCTCTGGCGGGTTCTGCACCCGCTGTGCGTGTCTCTCTGTACGAACCCAATCACTTGTCGGAGAGAAAAACGTGAAAAAGACATTCGTGTTCGCACTGGCGGGCCTGCTGTTTCTGGGCGGGTCGAGCGTGGTTCTGGCCGGGGATCAGGCCTTCACCTGGTCGGCCGACGACCCCGCGCTGGAATGGGGTCCCTGTCCCGACTTCCTGCCCGATGATTGCCGCATTGCCGTGCTTCAGGGCGACCCGGCCGGTCACAACGCCGACATCTTCTTCCGCCTGCAGCCCGGCACAAAGGCCGCGCATCACTGGCACACATCGGCCGAGCGCATGGTGCTGATCTCGGGTGAAATGGTCGTCGACTATGACGACCAGGACCCGGTCACGCTCACTCCCGGCACCTACGCCTACGGCCCGTCCCGCCTGCCGCACACGGCGCACTGCCAGGAGGGCGATGATCCCTGCGTATTGTTCATCGCCTTCGAGAGACCGGTCGACGCCGTGCCCACTGATGAAGGGGATAGTGAATACTGAAACCGGAGGTCACCATGTCCAAGGCGAATCTTCTCAACCGCTTGATGCTGGCCCTGATGCTGGTCAGCGTCCAGGCCGTGGCCGGTCATGATCACGACGATCATGACCATCACGACAATGGTCACGATCACTCCCACATGCACCTGCACGACGATGCGCCCATCGACCCGGATGCCGACATCGGCCGGGTCGAGTTCGGCGCCGCGTGCGGCGAGGCGGCTAGTGCGACCTTCGACCGGGCGCTGGCGATGATGCACCACATGATGTACGAACAGGCGCGCGGCCTGTACGAGCAGATCGTCGAGGCCGAGGAGGATTGCGCCATGGCCCACTGGGGCATCGCAACCACCCTGTTCCAGCCGCTATGGGGCACGCGTCCGCCGCTGGAGGATCTCGAACGCGGCTGGTCGCTGTCACAGAAGGCCGCCGGCCTGACCGACAGCGAACGCGAGCTGGCCCTGATTCATGCCACCGCGGAGTTCTTCCGCGCCCCGGACAATGCCGACTACGCCACCCGTCAACGGCGTTGGTCCGATGCCATGGAACAGGCTCACGAGTCCTATCCCGACGATCTCGACATTGCCGCCCTGTTCGCCCTGTCGCTGCTGGCCGAAGCCCAGGGTGCCGATGATCCCCATCCGCTGCATGATCGTGCCGAACCCCTGCTGCGCGCCGTGCATGCCGAATCGCCTACCCATCCCGGGGCCATTCATTACCTGATCCACTGCGACGACATCGACGGGCGCGCCGACCGCAATCTGGGCATGGTCGAGGCCTATGCCCGGATCGCACCCCAGGTACCGCACGCCCTGCACATGCCATCGCACATCTACGTGCGCCTGGGCGACTGGCCGGAAGTGATCGACTGGAATCGCGCCTCGGCCGAAGCCGCGCTCAACTACCCGGCCGGCGATTACGTTTCGCATCATTATCCCCATGCCCAGGACTACCTGGTCTACGCCCACCTGCAGCGTGGCGAAGACGACCAGGCACGTCACGTTCTGGAGCAGACCATGGCCAAAGGGGCCATGCAACGCACGCCCATCAGTGCCTTTCATGTCGCCACCATGCCTGCGCGCATCGCCGTGGAGCAGCGCGACTGGCGGCAGGCTGCCGGTCTGGAAGTGCGTCAGATGCCGGAACTGCCCTGGGACAGCCCGGTGGGCCTGTGGTCGGAATCCCAGACCTGGGTGGCGCGCGGACTGGGCGCGGTGCACACCGAGGATCTCGACGCCGCGCGTACCGCACTCGAGCGCATCCGCGAACTGCGCGGCAAGGCCAGCGATCAGGGCGAGCGGGCCTTCGCCCGCTACATCGGCATCGACGAGCATATCGTGGCCGGCTGGCTGGCCCATGGCGAGGGCGATGACGAGAAAGCTGTCGCAGACCTGCGCCGTGCTGCCGAGATCGAGGCGGCGGTGGAAAAACATCCCATCACCCCCGGTGCGCTGCTGCCGCCCAACGAGGCTCTGGGCGATCTGCTTATGGCACTGGATCGACACAGCGAGGCCCTGGCTGCCTACCAGGCCTCCGACCACATCTGGCCGGGACGCTACAACACCCTGCTGGGGGCCATTCAATCGGCCCGCGCCACCGGCGACGACGAAGCTGCCGCTCGGTGGTCGGGCCGTTTGGTCGAGGTGGCGCCTGAATCCGAGCGTACCAGTATTGAGGACGCCCGCGAACTGGCGGCGCGCTGACTGGACCGGGCATTGCCCTGGAGGTTTGACAGCATGAACGAAACAAGCGAAGTTCGTGGGCATTGTTTCTGCGGCGCCGTGGAGGTCGCGGTGCGTGGTGAGCCTGCAGCGATGGGCTATTGTCATTGCGAATCCTGCCGCCACTGGTCGGCCGGCCCGGTCAATGCCTTCACGTTATGGCCACCCGATGCAGTCCGGGTGACGAAGGGTGAGGACAAGCTGCGCTCCTACAACAAGACACCGGGCAGCACGCGCAAGTGGTGTGAGGAGTGTGGCGGCCATGTCCTCACCGACCATCCCGAGATGGGCCTGGTCGATGTCTACGCCGCCATCATTCCCGAGTTTTCATTCCAGCCCGGCGTGCATGTGCACTACCAGGAGTCCGTGCTGCGTATCCGCGACGGTCTGCCCAAGCAGCGCGATGTTCCCGCCGAGATGGGGGGGTCGGGCGAGACCCTGAGCGAGTAGCCAACCTGGAGGAGCAGGTCATGAACCAGACAGCCGAGACGGTCAACGAATACGTCGAGTTCTGGAACGACACGCTGGCCGAGAAATTCAATCGATTCCGCGAAATCCTGATGAACGGTCTGAGTTACCATAGTCGCGTGCCGTTGGAGCGCCTGGAACTGCAGCCGGGTTTCAGCGTGCTCGATGTCGGCTGCGGGTGGGGCGATACCGCCATTGAGCTGGCTCGCATGACCGGCCCGGATGGCTACGTCCTGGGCCTGGACTGCGTCGACGACTTTCTGGAAACGGGCAGGCGTGATGCTCGCTCCGCCGACTTGAAGCATGTCGAGTTCGTGGCCGCCGATGTGCAGACTCACCCGTTCAGACCTTCGTTCGACTTCTGCTTTTCGCGTTTCGGCATGATGTTCTTCGAGAACCCGGTCGCGGCGATGCGCAATATCCGTACGGCGCTCAAGCCGGGTGCCGGGATGATGTTCATCGTCTGGCGTGATATCGCCGACAACCCCTGGCTCGGTGTGCCCAAACAGGTGGTGCTCGACTTCCTGCCCGAACCCGGTGAGGACGCGCGCACCTGTGGGCCCGGCCCATTCTCCATGGCCAACCCGGAAGTGGTCACCAAGCAACTGGAGATCGCGGGTTTCGACGACGTCGAGTTCGAGCGCACGGATGGTCCGGTCACCGTGGGCGACTCGGTCGAAAACGCCATGCAGTTCCAGCTGGCACTCGGCCCGGCCGGCGAAGTCTTTCGCGAGGCCGGTGAACTGGCCGAGGCGAAGCGCCCCGAAATAGAGCAAGCGCTACGCGACGCACTCGCCCCCTATGAGCAGGACGCGGGCATCGTCATGCCATCGAGCTCCTGGACTGTCACGGCGCGGAGGGGGCAGTAAACGTCTCGGGCCAGCAGCCCCTTCGGCACCGGTAGAATGGAGGGTGTTGCCATTTGAGCATGGAGAGTGCAGCCATGCCACGATCTGTCTTGTACCTGCCGCTGCTACTGTGGTTGACGGCTTGCCAGGCCGAGTCTGAACCGGTCCCGAAAATCGATCTGCGCTGGTCACAGCCGCTCAAGGTGGCCTCCGGTGAGGCCTACCAGGGCCCATGGCGCATGAACGAGTCGGAGTTTCTCTACGTCGACGACCCCGCGGTTGCGCTGGCCGAGGACACGACGTATTTCGCCTGGGTCGACAATGCCAGGCAGGACATCTACTTCCAGGTCTTCGACCCCGAAGGCGGGGCAAGGCTCGACGAGCCGGTCAATGTATCGGGCTCGGGCGACACCTTTTCCTGGCTGCCGCGGGTGGCCGTCGACGGTGACCGGGTGTACGTCGCCTGGGAGGAGATCCTGTTTACCGGCGGTTCGCATGGCGGCGAGATTCTGCTGGCGCGCTCGGACGATGGCGGTCGCAGCTTCTCCGAACCGATCAATCTTTCCGACACCACCGCCGGCGCCGGCAAGGGGCGCCTGACCCGAGAGCGCTGGGACAATGGCAGCCTGGATTTGCTGGCGCTTGACGGCCGGGTGGTCGTGGCCTGGACCGAATACGAAGGTGCGCTTCGGGTGGCCACCTCCAGCGACGGCGGAGACAGCTTTGGCAAGCCGTTGCACGTGGCCGGCGACGACGATCTGCCTGCGCGTGCGCCATCCCTGGCCGGAAGCGCGAACGGCCGCACCTGGTTGGCCTGGACGGTGGGCGAGGACCGCTCGGCCGACATTCACCTGGCCTGGAGCGACCACACCGAAGAAGGGTTTTCCGACTCGCGCCGCATCCACGCCTCCGACGCCCATGCCGACAGCCCCGTCGTGCGGCTCGATCCTGATGGTGCTGTTCACCTGGCCTGGACCGAAAGCGATGGCGGCCCTCTCCGCGCCAGCCGCATTGCTTATGCGCGCGATGCCGACGGCACCGGAGACTTTGGCGACAAGGTCATGCTCTCCGGCGAGACGATGGCGGTGTATCCGCAGATGGCCGTGGCTGGCGAGCGCGTGATGGTGAGCTGGGAGCGATTCGAGCCGAATGCCCGTCAACTGTTCGGCATTGGCTACGCCGTATCGAAAGATGGTGGCCGGCAATTCGGCGAGCCGGCCGAGGTGCCGGCCACGGTGCGCGAGGAGTACGGCGCCAACGGCGGCAACCAGGGCTTGCTGATGCGCAAGCTCGACCTGTCCGACGACAGCCGGGTGGCGCTGGGGCATGCCACCTTCAACCGCAACGAGGCCTCCCATATCTGGCTGTTGCAGGGGCAGCTGGACTGACGTCGCGATCCGTCAAGGGTTTGGTCCGGCATGCCGATCCGGTATGATCCCGACTGGTTCCGACACTTGACCGCCATCATGCTTGCTCGACGATTCCTGCCCTGGCTTTTCCTCTTCCTGCCGCTGATCGGCTTCGCCGGTGATCACGGCGACCGTGGCGATACCCTGGCCGAAGCCCGCGAGGCCGGCGAAGCCACGGTGACCGTCCTCTACGTTCCCGCCGGTGGCTGGGCCTATCTTGACGAGGCCGGCGAACTGACCGGCGTGACCGTCGAGATCATGCGCCGGTTTGCCGACCATGTTGCAGACGAGCATGGCATCGATCTCGAACTGGACTTTGTCGAGGAGATCGACTGGTCGGTGTTCTACGGCCGGGTGCGCGATGCCGACGGCGGCGTGTTCGGCATCGGCAACGTCACCATCACCGAGGCGAGGCGCGAGGAGCTGGCCTTCTCGCCGCCGTATCTGGAAAACATTGCCGTTCTGATCACGCACGAAGACCGCCCCGAGGTGGACGGCCCGGAACAGGCCGCCCGGCAGTTGGCCGATCTGCGCGCGCTGGCCTTCGAAGGCACCCTGCACGAGACGCGACTGAAGGCATTGCGCGACCAGCACTGGCCGGAGCTGGGCATTGACCGCGCCGGCAGCAATGACGAAATCATCGCCGCGGCCGCCGACGATACGCATTTCGCCTACATCGACGCCTACAACTACTACGGCGCGCGCGACCGCGGCGCACCGCTCAAGCACCACCCGGCGTTCGACGATACCGGTGAGCAGTTCGGCGTCATCATGCCGCTGAACAATGACTGGACACAGTTGGTCGACGAGTTCTTCGCCCACGATGACGGCCTGATGCAGCGCGGCTTCTATCACGAATTGCTGGCCGAACACCTGGGCGAGGCGGTCGCCGATCTGCTGACCGGGCAATAGCCGGGTCAAGCCATTCATGACTTCCGGCTCAGGCCGGATTCAGCTTTCTTCCCGATAATCGAGGTTCCTATCCATCGGAATTTTTGTCGGGAGCCAATGCAGATGAAAGTCGTTTCCAGAATAGTGGTGTTGGGCCTGGTCAGCGTGCTGCTCGCCGGTTGCGTGGTCAGCGTGGGCGGCAGTCGTGGTTCGTCGGGGGAATCGGACTGGCAGCAGGTCGAGCGGGAGAATCGCGAAGCGATCGCCAGACTGAACAAGGGCATGTACGTCGAAGAGGTCCGCTCGCGCATGGGCACGCCGGATTTCCTCGAATCCTTCTCGCGCGACGGCCATGCCTACCAGGTCTTCTTCTACCGCACCCACCGGGTCAAGGCCGATGGCATGACCACGCGCGACGAGACCACTCCGATAGTTTTCGAAGATGGCTTCCTGGTCGGTTGGGGCGAAGCGGCCTGGGTCGATCTTACCGGCCGGCCGCTGACGGGACGGCCCTGAGCCGATGGCGACCCGCGCGATCAGAACGTCGACAGGCCGGTGGCTTCCATGATCCGGTATCGCCAGTAGCGCAGGCGGCTCTCGTCGGCATACTCGTTGTAGTCCAGGCTGTATGAGCGCCCGTCGCGGTTGTGCCAGCGCCGGTCGAAGCGTTTGCCGGCCTCGGCGAGGCCGCTGATGGTCGTGCTTCCGCGCAGGTGCAGCGCCGTCTCGGGATTGAGGTCGTCGAGGTTGCGACGGGTGAAGTTGGCCGTGCCGGCGATCAGCTCGGCCCGGCCGTCTCCGAAGCGAACCAGTAACTGTTTGTCGTGGCACTGTTCGCCGGTGGTGTGGCACCAGCGCACCTCGACGCCGGCGCGGGTCAGCTCGGCGGCCACCGGCCGGTTCGGCACGCCGTCTTTCCTGCGGCCGAAGGCATGCTCGTTGGGATCGAGCAGCGCGCGTACCCTGGTGCCGCGCCCGGCCGCGTCTTTCATGGCCTCGATGACGCCGCGATGGGACAGGTAGAACATCGACAACCCGACCTCGTCGCCGGCGTCGGCGAAACCCAGTAACTCGATGACCGCATCGCGAATCGCGCTTTCGGTGAGCACCTGCACGCTCAGATCGTCATCCGCCGTTTGCGCGGGGCTTGGTTCCGGCGGAGGTTCCCACAACGCGCCATTGTCGGAGAACGCCACGATGGCGCGTTCGGAGGCCAGCAGGTCGAACACGGCCGGGCCCGACATGACCACCGCCTGGTTGGAATGCGCGCTGGAGGCATCGTGTGGATTGGCCGAGGTCACCAGTCCCTTCCAGTCCTCGCCGTGATCGACGATCAGGGTCTTGCGATGATTGGCCTTGAAGTTGGCCAGGCGCAGCCAGCTTCTCAGCGTGATCGGCTCGTCCCCGACCGGGTTGGGCAGCCAGCCGCCATTGCTGTTGTTGCCCAGCCATCGGCAGCACAACCGCCACAACCCCGACCAGGCCGGATTGGAATCGCGCAGGCGGTCGAGATCGGTCACCACCACCTCGATGCCGGCCTCGCGCATGGCCTGAAGATGCGGCGACTCGATGCCGCCGTAGAGAGTATTGATCGGGTCGGTGATGAACACCACGCGAAGGTGCGGCACGTCGTCATGCCGTTCGATCAGTGCATCGGTCAGCTCGCCCGACAGTGGCCGCATGTCGTCGTCGTCGGAATTGCCGGCAAATTCGTTGAACAGGAACATGTCGGCCACGACCAGCCGCTCGGCCTGGCCGATCAATTCCAGCTTGCGGTCGAAGATCGCTTGGTCCGTGCGACGCTCGCCATCTTCATCCACCCAGGTGTCGTCGGCCAGGTACTCGATCACCGGCGTGGGGTGCTGCCCGCCGGTCAGCGCGAGTCCCTCGGGCAGTGGTTTGACACTGTGCCAGGTTCCCGAGGCGATCCAGGCCAGTGCCAGCGTTGCCACTACGATGCGTTGCCAGCGCAAGCGAGTTCGGCCCTGTGTGGCCTGATCGGTTGGACACATACTCCTCTATCGGCCCAATGCTTCGATGAGCTTCTCGCGCAACTCCTCGGCGCCCGACTCGGCCTTGTCGAGAATCTCGTCGACACGATCGAAATACAGCAGGCGGATGCCCGACAGTTCCGGCTTGATGTAGATGTCGGGCGGATCAGCGCGCCGCGCCTGGGCAATCAGCGACTGCTGCATGATCTCGAAGGTCTTGAACAGCAGGTCGGCCAGGTCGGGTGATTCGTCCTCGTCGGGGTTGCGCGAGCCGGTCACGTCGATGGCCACGACGATATCGTGATCAGCCACCTGGTCCCAGGGCAGCGGATTGGACGTGCCACCATCGATCAGCAGCTTGTCGTCGCGTTTGACGGGCGCGAACAGCCCGGGCACGGCCATGCTCGCCTTCAGCGCCTCGAACAGATCGCCTTCTTCCAGCACCACGGTTTCGCCATCCCAGTAATTGGTGGCGACGACCTTGAGCGGGATGTCGAGGTCGCCGAAGTCGCGTGCGTCGATATGCTCGCCCACCAATTCGAAGAAACCGTCGGGATCGAACACGCTGCCGTCATCGAAGTCGATCTTGAGCAGGTCGGTCAGGCCGATGTCCAGGTCATCGTCGTTGGAAAACGGATCCAGCGCCGAACCACCGAACTCCTCGAACAGCTCGCGCATCCCTTCCGCGTCCATGCCGGCGGCATACAGCGCGCCGATGATGGCGCCAATGCTGGTACCGGAGAGGGCCGCGGGCCGGACGTCCAGTTCCTCGAACACCTCGATCATGCGAATATGCGCCAGCCCGGCCGCCCCGCCTGACCCCAGCGCCAGGCCAATGGTTTTCGCCGAGTCCCCGTCATCGGCCGTGGCCGGCGTTGCGACCGTGCCCGCCATCCACAGCGCCAGCAGGCCGGTCAGGAGGCTTCGCTTCATGACAAGGCCTGGATGATGGCGCGACAAAAGGCCGGCAGATCGTCGGGTACGCGACTGGAAATGAGGTGGCCGTCGACCACCACTTCCTCGTCCACCCAGTCGCCGCCGGCATTGACCATGTCGTCGCGAATCGAGGCAAACGAGGTCACGCGCCGGCCCCGGATGATGTCGGCCGACACCGCCATCCAGCCGGCATGGCAGATCCACGCCACCGGCTTTTCGGCCTCGCTGAGCGCGCGCACGAAATCCACCATGTGGCGGTGGCGACGCATCCGGTCGGGCGCCATGCCCCCGGGAATCACCACGGCATCGAAGTCTGCGGGATCCACCTCGGCGATATCGTCGTCGACCCCGACCGCGTAACCCTTGCCGCTGTGATAAGTGTGCTTCCCGGCTCCGAGCACGCTGACCTTCGCGCCGGCTTCGATCAGCCGCAGGCGCGGGTAGTGCAGCTCCAGTTCCTGGTAATTGTCCTCGGCCAGAATGGCGACATGCTTGTCGGACAGGCTCATCGGTCACTTCTCCGTTTGAAGGTGTGCGTTGTCCATTATGCATTCCTGCAGTCAGTCTGGGGTGTGGGGGCAGGGTGGGGAGCGGTCTGGTGCGGGGGCGGTTTTGAGGTGAATCGGCCAGTGTGCAGTTTGAGATTATGGTGGCGTTCTGGTGCTGGTCGAATAGTGCCGTGAGCGTGGCACTGCCGTGCTGGAGATCTGGCCTTCCAGATACTCAAGGCACGGCCACTCCGTGCCACCATCCGTCACCTCCAAACCGCCCCCGCACCAGACCACTCCCCACCTGAAGTGTTGGAGTAGGTTGAAAGTCAGGCCAGATCGAAGCCAGCGCCAGACTATCGGCCTACTCCAACCTTTCAAAGCGGGTGGTATTCGATTGCTCGCGACCGGGGCGGGTTTCGGAATCAACCGCCCGGTTCTTCCCGAACCAACCGATCCACCACCCGCACAAACGAAGACAAGTAATCACCAGGTGGCATCGCGACAATCTTGTCGACTCAAGGCCCCGTGAACTTGAAGTTGTCGACTCAGCCGATCACCCGCCCCGGTCGCGAGCAATCGGATGCCGCCCGCGACACCACCTTAACTTGAGTACCGCGGCTGATAGGATGAACCTCGATCACCAAATCCGGGGGAGAAGACAATGGCATTGAGATTCTGGCGTCGGGTGCGCGTGGCACCGGGTGTGACCATGAACCTGAGCAAGCGCGGCGGTTCGCTGTCGTTCGGGCCGCGCGGGGCGAAATATACCGTGGGTACCAGCGGCCGGCGCGGCACGGTTTCCCTGCCCGGAACCGGGTTGTTCTATACCGTGCGTGGTGGCAGCGGGCGTGGCGGGTCAGGTCGACGGAGCGCGGCGCCCGAAAAGCCGAACGTCGACGCCGCCCACCGACTCAATCTCGGGTTTTTCCAGCGCCTGTTCACCCCGGCCAATGAACGGGCCCTGGTGGAGGGTCTCAAGGCCATGGTGGCAGAAGACGAGGACGAAGCGCTGGAACAATTCGAACAGGGCCGCGACCTGGCCGATGCCCACTGGCTGGCCGGCATACTCCGGCTCAAGCGCCGGCACTTCGACGATGCCGAGGCCCACCTGCGCTACTGCCTGCGCCATATCTCTTCGCTGGGCGAGCACCTGCAAAAGTACGGCGTGGTGCCCACCACCAGCCTGGCCATCACGCCCGAGGTCACCGCCCATATCCAGCCGCGCGAACGCGGCACCCTGCTGGCCCTGGCCGAGATCGACCAGGCTCGCGGCGACCTGGCCGCGGCGCGCCAATGGCTGGATGCCTTGAGAAAGGCGCACCCTGACGACCCGGTGGTCATGCTTTCGCTGGCCGAAGTGATGTTTGAATGCGATGCAGATCGCAAGGCCGCCGCCCGGGCCATCGTGCGCATGACCGCCGAGGTCGACAACGACACGCCGGTCCACGCCGCGCTGTTGCTCTACAAGGGTCGCGCCCTGCGCGAGCTGGACCTGAACGACGCCGCCTTCCGCACCCTGACCAAAGCGTTCCGCCGCAAGAAGGATCGCGACCCGGACCTGCTGCGCGCCATCCGTTATGAACGCGCCCTGGCCTACGAGGCCGCCGGACGTGGCTCACGCGCCCGCAGTGAATTCGAAGCCATTTATGCCGAAGCCCCCGACTACGAGGATGTCGCCAGGCGGCTTGGGCTGGGTTGATCGGCCGTATCCGTTCCCCGTTCCTCGAAGCGCTCCAGCCACTCGTCGTCCGAGCCCTCGCCGATGTCTTCGAACATGAACGTGGAGAGATAGCGCTCACCGGTGTCGGGCAGCATGGCCAGGATGGCGCTGCCGGGCTCGGCATGCTCGGCCACTTCCAGCGCGGCGGCCACCGTGGCCCCGGCCGAAATGCCGGCGAAGATGCCCTGGCGACTGGCCAGCGCCAGGGCGGTGTCGCGCGCGGTGTCGTCATCCACCGGTACTATTTCGTCGGCGATTGAGCGATCCAGCACTTTCGGCAGAAAGTCCGGAGTCCAGCCCTGGATCTTGTGCGGCTGCCATTCCTTGCCGGCCATCAGCGAGGCGCCGGCCGGTTCGGTGGCGATGACCTTCAGTTCCGGGCGCGCCAGCTTGAGCATCTGGCCGGCGCCGGTGATGGTGCCGCCGGTACCCCAGCCGCTGACGAAGTAGTCCAGCCGCCGGCCGGCAAAGTCGCGCAGGATCTCCGGGCCGGTGGTGTTGCGATGGTAGGCCGGGTTGGCCTCGTTCTCGAATTGCCGGGCCAGGAACCAGCCGTGGCGGTCGGCGAGCTCGGCGGCCTTTTTCACCATGCCCGAGCCGCGCTCGGCCGCCGGGGTCAGGATGAGTTTCGCGCCCAGTGCGCGCATCAGCTTGCGCCGCTCCACCGAGAAGGTCTCGACCATCACGGCGACGAAGGGATAACCCTTGGCCGCGCACACCATGGCCAGGGCGATGCCCGTGTTGCCCGACGTGGCCTCGACCACGGTCTGGCCTTTCCTGAGCTCCCCGCGACGCTCGGCATCCTCGATGATGCCGATGGCCAGGCGATCCTTGACCGAGGCCAGCGGATTGAAGAACTCGGCCTTGACGTAGACATCCACGTGCGGCGGGGCCAGACGGTTCAGGCGAACGACCGGCGTGCGGCCGATGGTCTGGAGGATGTTGTCGTAGATCATGTCGGGATCCGTCGATGGGGAAGGAAAGGCGCCGGTCGGTATTCAACCGGTGGCCGCTACTGCTTGGGGAATTCGTTCTCGCCCTTTCAGTAAGGCATCGCCATACCAGCCCAGTTCCCGGGCCAGTGCGGCAACCTCGCCGACAAACAGCATGGCCGGCGAGCTGATTGCGTGCTCGCGGGCCAGCGCGGCCAGCTCGCGAAGTTCCCCAACGGCCACGCGCTGGTCGGGGCGCGTGCCGTTCTCGACCAGGGCTACCGGCGTGTCGGGCGAGCGACCATGGGCAATCAGTTGGTGCTCGATATGTGCAAGCTGGCCGACCGACATGTAGAAGGCCAGGGTCTGGTAGTCGGCGGCAAGCGCCGCCCAGTCCAGACGATCGATGGAGCGTTCGCAGTGGGCGGTGACCAGGCGCACCGACTGGGCCATGCCGCGCTGGGTCAGCGGCAGGCCGGCGTAGGCCGCGCAGGCCGAGGCCGCGGTCACCCCCGGCACGACTTCGTAGGCAATGCTGTTTGCGCGCAGGAAAGCCAGTTCCTCGCCGCCGCGACCAAACACCATGGGATCGCCGCCTTTCAGGCGCACCACCCGCGCACCGGCACGGGCATGTTCGAGCAGAACTCCGTGAATGCCGTCCTGCCCGACCCCGTTCTCGCCGGGCCGCTTGGCCACGTCGACAAACTCGGCATCGCGCCGGGCATAGTCGAGAATACGGGCATCGACCAGGCCGTCATGCACGATCACGTCGGCGGCCTGGATGCGCGAGAGCGCGCGCAGGGTCAGAAGCTCGGGCTCGCCCGGCCCGGCCCCGACCAGGCTGACATGCCCCGGCCCCGACCAGTCATCCTTCTCCAGCGCCCGGGTGATCAGGGCGCGCGAGTGGTCCTCGCGCCCGGCGGCCACCTCGTCGGCTGGCAGGCCATTGAAGACCCAGTCGAGAAATCGGCGCCGTCGAGCCAGCTCCGGAAAGCGCGACCGAATGCGCCCGGCCAGGCTGCCGGCGATGGATGCCAGGTGCCCGATACTCGGCGGTAGAAGCTTTTCGATGCGGCTGCGGATCATGCGCGCCAGTTCCGGGGCCTGGCCACCCGAGCCGATGGCGATGATCAGCGGCGAGCGGTCGACCACCGCCGGCACGATGGCCGAACTCTCGGCCAGGCGATCGACCACATTGACCGGCACGCCCTGTTTCTCGCCCCAGGCCCGAATCCGATCGCGGGTAAAGGCATCGGCGCTGGCGATCACGATCAGGGCATGACCGCCCAGATCGTCGTTGGCAATGGACGCCCCCAGCCAGTGCAGCCGTTCGCCGTCATGCAGCTCGGCGATCCCGGGATGCAGCGTTTCGGCGACCAGGTCGACGATTGCCGCGGCCGAGTGCAGGCGCCGAATCTTGCGCAACGCCACCTCGTCGCCACCGATCACCAGCACCCGCCGCCCCTCGAGATCCAGGAAGACGGGAAACCAGCTCGATGCGGATGGATGTGAATGCTCGCTCATGACCACAGGCTAGCCAGTGGCCGTTCGATGCGGAAATACTTCCTCGCTAAGCCGTCATGCGGATTGGTTATATCGCCTTTGAAAAGGGGAAAGAATTGGGGGCGGGGTGGCGAGCGGTCTTGCCCGGGGCCGGAACCGAGGTGAATCGCCTCGTCGGCGCTTCTGACGTGGTGGCGTTCTGGTGCCGGCAAAGTACCCATCGTGCAGATGGATAGCCCGTGCCGCTGATCGAGCTTATCGGGCGCGCATGTTACGGACAGCCTGATGGTACTTCCTTCACCTCGAACCCGGCCACGGGCAAGATCACTCACCACCTGACGTATGAGAGTAGATTGATAATGGAGAGGCAGACGGCGCCACCACCTTGCCTTTGAACCTTCTCTCACACTTCATAGCGGGTGGTATTCGGTCGAGCACGGCCTGGGCGGGTGACGGAACAGCCACCATGCTTGTCCCGGTCCATCCTCCGCACCAATGGTTTCGTCGAAGGCGATCAGGCTACAAGCGCCAATAATCTGATTGTATCGACGCAAGGGCCACCAAGTTCATCATCAAGGACACGGCCGATCACCCGACCGGGCCGTGATCGACCGGATGCTACCCGCTACCGCCACCTCCCCAACGCTTAAACGCAAGAGAGGCATAAGCACATGACCAGAACAGAGTTGGCCAAGCCTTGACACTCGCGAGATTCCATTGCTAGGTCTTTCAACGGCGTTGCAGGAACGGGCCCACGTTCGTATCTCAACATCCACATCGCCATTTGCAAGTCGACTTGCCGGCGGTAGGGCCGATATATGTCGCGATGTCCATGATGGCAGATTCTCGATCAATCACATCGAGATAGAGGGACCAGACTGCTGATGAATCACTCAGCCAGGGTGCTCCGTCGCGAGGCTGCCCTGGTTTGAAGGCTTATGGATGATGCAAATGAAAAAGTATCTCCTCTTGTGGCTACCCATGACTTTGGCAGCTATTGTCATTACTGCCCTTGCTTTGAAGCTGGCTTCGTCGGATTCAGCGTCAACTTTCGGCGATTCTAATGGCGATGCAGAGGCCGAGAGCTTTACAGAGTTTGCCGAGGACGGCGCGGCCGGGGAAGCCGGAGAAGGAAGGGCCGTGCATGGAACCAATGGGGAGCAAGTCTCGCCTTTCCTGGTCGAGCCCACCAGCGAAGCCAGGCGCTTGAACGAGATTTTCGACTATTCCCTTCCCGTGGTCGAGGGTTTCGAGGAAATAGCTGTTGAGGGGGCCTGGAGCTACGATGACATGATGAACAATGTTGCGATCTGGCGATCCTTGTGTGAGGCCGGCGATTACCAGATGTCGGCATTCCTAGGTGAAAGCCCTGACGGCGAGCAGGTGCGGGAAAACGTCGCCAGGCTGTGTAGTGGCTATGACGCCAAACGGCAGGAGTTGGATGAACACCTTGAGGTTGAGAACAAGGAGCGAATGGAGGGGGTCAACCGGCGGGCCGCGCTGGAGAACTCTCTCGATGAGCTTGGCCCGGACGGAGCAACGATAACTGCAGTCGCGGAGATTTCGCGGTCACTTGATGAATCGAACTATGCCGGTGTGCTTGGCGCTGTCTGGTTTATGGGTCACTATTACTTCGATGGGGTATCGAAGGAGTTGGCGGTTTATTCACGTCGGCCGAACCCGGAGACAATCTATGCCGTATCCAG
>SLIA01000048.1 GCA_007135935.1 Wenzhouxiangella sp. | reverse complement strand
GCGCGGACCTGTGCACTCGGGACCGCACTATCCGTGACAACTACTCGCACGCGGTGTGGTTTGATGAACCTCGTTAGGGACGCCGGGGCGGGGAAACGCTGTTGGCGTCCACCCTTGCTCAAGAACCGCGCTTGAGCTTGCATGTATTCGGTGTCCCTGGCCATTTGTTGCTCAAGCTGATCAGCCGGCATACGGGACACGCTTGTGTCGTTCTCTGCGGCCTTTATGCGGTCCCAACGCGCGACATCGGCATCTAAACTGATAGTAATATTGCGTTTCCTCACGAATTCAGTGTGACACGGAATTCGTGTTTGCGCTACAAAGAATGATTGTGTGCACTATGGAGAGTCCACCTCAGTGGTGCAGTTTCCGGCGGAAGGCAGAGCAAGCCGGCGCCGTCTCCGGTATGCCGTGGATCACCACAACCACACAGCGTGAGGAGACAGACACGGTGGCAGAAGAAAGCATGGCATTGTTGAAGCTGCTTGAACCGTACGCGGACGTGGATTTGTTCAAGGAACTGGGGCAGTACGCATTGCAGCGGCTGATGGAAATGGAGGCGGAGCAGAAAATGGGCACCGGACTACGGCGTGGTATTCTCCTTCGAGCTCTTTACCCTGGAGCAAATCGTCTCCCGGGTGGGTTCCCCGGCGTTGCGGATGTGGCACGAATCGCTTACAAGTCCGCAAACTTAAAGATAGACTTCAGATATGCAAGCTTACGTGCCGCGAATCATGGAGAACGTTCTTCTGAAGGACCTCGAGACGCATCCTGTGGTTGCTCTGTTGGGACCACGGCAGTGCGGCAAGACGACTCTCGTGCAACGCCTTGGCGACCAGCTCGAGAGATCGCTCTACCGTGATCTTGAACGACCGCGCGATCTCCGTCAGTTCGATGATCCGGAACTGTTTCTTGAGACCAACAAGGATCGACTGTTGATTCTGGATGAAGTTCAACACCTCCCGAACCTGTTCCCGGTTCTGCGAGGATTTGTGGATCGGCATGACCGGGCCGTGAGGCTCCTGCTCCTGGGGTCGTCGAGCCCGAGTCTGTTGAAGCGCTCATCAGAGAGCCTTGCCGGTCGATTGATGTATCGAGAGCTCTCGCCCCTGTTGTGGCAAGAGATTCACCCCACAGCCGACGAAACGGACCTTACGCTGCTGAAGACCCACTGGTTGCGCGGCGGGTACCCGTTGAGCGTGTTGTCCGACGACGATTCCGTGTCGCACGAATGGCGCGCTTCGTTTCTGCACAGCATGTTGACTCGAGTTGTCCCCGCCCATCGGGAAACGCGTCGCTCCGCTGACACTGGAACGCTTCATGCGGATGCTGTCGCTGCAGCACGGGCAGATCCTGAATCAAACCGTCCTCGGCAATTCACTGGGAGTAACCGGCCCGACCATTCGGCACTATCTGGAAATCCTGCAGAGAACATTCCACGTCAGGACTGTCGAACCGTGGCTCGCCAATCCCATGAAGCGACTCGTCAAGACAGCCAAAGTGTACGTGCGAGACTCCGGACTACTCCACGCACTCTGGGAAGCGCCAACGTTCAACGACATCCTGGGACATCCACTCTTTGGCGCTTCCTGGGAGGGGTACGTGATCGAACAGCTGCGCTGCCGCTTTCCACACCTGCGCGCGAGCCATTATCGCACTGCGTCGAGGGTGGAGGTGGATCTGGTCCTCGAGCACGGACGGAAGCGCATGGCAATCGAGACCAAGGCGAGCACCGATCCACAACTCACCAGGGGTTTCTGGACCGCTGTCGATGATCTCCAACCCGATCAGACCCTGGTGGTGGCGCCGGTGGAGGCGGGGTGGCCGGTGAGGAACGGGGTTCAGCTGTGCAGCATCCAGCAAGCGCTTCAACGGGTGGAAGACCACTTCGGATAGAAGCAGTCGAACCACCTGAACCACCCGAACCACCCGAACCACCCGAACGCCGCGTCTATCAGGCCCGTCAGCCCCCGATTCCCCGACACCCTTCCCAAAACCCGCCCTGAAACCCCAGCTCGACCAGCCGGCGCGCCAACGCCGCCTGCTACGGCGTGTGCCGCCTGCAGCGTATCCGGCAGCTCGGCTTGGACCGGGTGAGGAAACGGCAGGTGCAATCGCCTATACTTGGGTCATGGCGAAGGACCGGGGACGTTCGGCGATCGATCCCGCAACGGAAACGCACATTTTTCGGGACCTCGGGTTTGCGTCGGTCGATGCATACCAGACGTGGTGCGCCCGGAACAGCCTTCCATCGAACGTGCGCAAATCGGAGCTTCAGCGACGTCAGGAGCGCGAGCTCTTTCAGCGGCAGGCCGCAGAGCGCGCCTTGCGAACGTCCCGGCAATCGCACAACCCGTCTCACGCGATCACGAGGATATTTCTGGGTGAACTCGATGAAGAGACGATCGTTGATGAGCCGTTGAAGATCGTCGCTCAAGCGTGCAGGAAGCACTCCGCGGCAGCCGCGCTTCGTGACTTCCTCATTCACATCGACTCGGCCAGCAAGCTGCTCACGTCGCGGGAAAGCACCATCGCGGTCCTGAACCTCTACCGATACCAGAATGAGTGGTGCCGCGATCCCCTGGACTGGAAGCCACGCAGCCACAACCTGGAAAAGCAGGTCGCCGGCCTCGCGCAGCATCTGCTGTGCCGATACGAACCGCCGGCGTTCATGACCAGCGTCTGGTACCAGAAGAACCGAACCCGGCAGCGCTGGTATATCCGGCTGGGTCAAGGCGGGAGCATTCGAACCGCCGAAGGAGTGCCCGCGCCACTGACAAAGCGCATGGCGCACTGGTTCACCCAGGCTCCGGATCAGTACACCCCGCTCGCCGCCATCCGCTACGGTCAGGTGTGTGCGCTCGGAGGTGACCGAAGAGTCGCGGATGCACTGTTGGCTACCCGGATGGGGCTGGACTTCCGGGACGATGCGTTCTGCCTGGAACTGATTCGGTTCTTCGTGCGCAATCCCATGCTTGATACTGCCCACTATCAGCCCATCGTTGACTATATCTGGAACCAGAAGTACGAGAACCAGGCGGTCTTCGTGGAGCGAGGCGTTGTCGAGGAGCACGGACCGCCGGGCTGAGTATGTCGGCGTGGGTTGGTCGCGGGTGAACCGTTCCGCCGGTGGCGGTGAACTCGACAGGGATACACCGCACGGCGCCCCTCCAACCCCTGGCGCGGAGAATGTGCGCCGCCGCCCACTTGACAACGCTTCGTCTCTGTACTATCTTGTGCTAACTAACCAGTTAGTTAAGAGACGCGCCGGATCAGGAGGCCACTATGAAACGGCCGAGTTCCATTATTCGATTGCTCATCGCAGTCATTCTGCTGATGATCGCGGTGTGCGTTCGCCACTACTCCGAGCCATACGATCTGCGCAACTTTCCCATCAGCAGCCTCGGCGGCACGCGGACCATGAATGGCTATCCCAACGCGTCCTCGGCGGTGCGTTTCATTGGGGGGATGATGGCCGGAGGCACTATCTCCCTGCGCTACGGCAGCGCCTATGCCGCCGCCGGGCTCCCCGTTGCCGGAGCTGTGCGGGCGCTGTCGCGGCTTGCGTCGGCGGGTTTTGTGCTGACCGCGCTTCCGCACAACATTCCGTCCTTGTGGCGGATTCACGGGATCGGTGCGGGTGCGGTGTTTGTCGGGTTCTGGGCCATCGCGTGGTTGCAGTTGCGCTGTCTCGTGGACCGGTTTGGGCCGCTGCTCCACGGAGCGCTTTTCACCCTGATGACGCTCCCACTTGCGTCGTACGCGCTGCTGATCGCCCTGCAGTCGCCACAAGAGAACGCGGCGCAGAAGCTCGCGGTTTTCGGCCTGGTGCTTACGACGCTGTGGGTATCGCGCGAGATCGAAGCTGAACCGGAAGCGGTCGTCTCTCCGTCAATGGAGTGTGCATGATGTCGGAATCCGACGCGCGCACGCGAATTCTTGAATGCGCCGAAGCGCTGTTCGCCGAGCGCGGATTCCGGGGAGCGCGCGTCGACGAGATCGCACGCCGCGCAGGGGTCAACAAGGCGCTGATCTACTACTACTTCAAGAGCAAACAGCAACTGCTCGACCATCTGATCGAGCGATTTCTCGCCGAGAGCCGGCCGTTGAAGGCGGACCTGCTCGCCCAGTTTGCCGGACGAACAGGCGCGACTCCGGCGGCGTCTGACGATGCGCTCGACTCCATCATCGGTTTTCTGGCGAAGCGGCGAAGCATCATCATGATCATCCTGAATGAAGGGTTCCACGGGGAATCCGACGCCACTGCCTTACTTCGATACGCAGACAACAGTTTTCGCGACGCGCTCGCGGCGCTCCCGGAATCGGCGTCCGTTCAGTCGCCACCGACTGCCGAAACGCCCGCGGTGTCACGACTCATGTTTCGCTCGTTCTTTCATCTGCTGCTCCCGCTGCTCGGGTACACGGTGCTGGAGGACCGCTGGGCGCGCTACCACGGAACCGTGTCGCGCGAAACCCGCTCGTGGCTCGCTGAGATCATGCGAGAGAACCTGCGCGCTGAGCTGGCGGCCGTGTCGGGCGGCTGATCGGATCGCAGCGCGAACGACATGCCGATTCTCGCTTCCAGAGTCTGTGAGATGAGTATGGCGCAGATTGCGGTGGCTGCCAGGATTTATCCTTGCAAAAATTCCGTTTGACTTACGATTTGCAATATTATATACTCAAACCATGGCGGATCGTGAGCTTCCTCGCAAGATTGAACCGTTTTTGCTGATGCTGCTCCGCGAGTTTCCCGTAGTGGCAATCATCGGGCCCCGGCAGTGCGGAAAATCCACACTCGCGCACCGAATACTGCCGCACCTGACGCCGAATGTCTATCTTGATCTCGAATTGCCGTCGGACATGGTCAGATTGCGTGATCCCGAGGCCTATCTCTCGATGCAGGCGGATTCCACGGTGTGCCTCGATGAGATTCAGCGATACCCAGATCTTTTTCCGGTATTGCGCGCGCTTGTGGACCGTGACCGCAGACCGGGGAGGTTCCTGATCCTCGGTTCGGCCTCACCGGATCTTTTGCGGCAGAGCACTGAAACGCTTGCGGGGCGCATTGCGTACGTTGAGTTGTCGCCTTTTGCCATTGATGAAGTGCCGGCCACACATGACATCCGGACTCACTGGATGAGGGGCGGCTTCCCGGAGAGTTATCTTGCCGGTGACGATGCGGCATCGTTTCGGTGGCGCGAACGGTTTGTGCGGACCTTTCTCGATCGGGACATCCCGGCCCTCGGAATCGACGTGACCAGAACCTCACTCGAGCGGTTCTGGACGATGGTCGCGGCATCGAACGCTACCATCGTCAATCGGGCAAAGCTCGCGGACCCCGTTGGAGTATCTCCTCAGACAATTGCACGGTACCTCGATATTCTCGAGAGCACCTTTATGATCCGCCTGTTGCGCCCGTTCTTTCTCAACACCAAAAAGCGTCTGGTGCGCAGCCCGAAAGTCTACCTGCGCGACAGCGGTGTGCTTCATTCCCTGCTGGGGATTCGCACATGGGATGAGTTGTACGGGCATCCAGCGATCGGGGCTTCGTGGGAAGCGTACGCCGTCGAGCAGATCCTGTCGTCAGCGTCGGAATGGCAGCCGTCGTTTTACCGGACGTCCGCGGGAGCCGAGATCGACCTGGTGTTGCGGCGCGGCGCACGAACCGTCGCGGTGGAGTTCAAATCGACGCAGTCCCCCCGTGTCACCCGCGGATTCTATCAGGCCGTGGAGGACACTGGCGCAACCGAGCGCTACATCGTCGCTCCGCTGGCCCGGCAGGAACTCATCCCCTTTGGCCGCCAAACGTACCTCTGTCGCCCAGAGGACCTGATCGCTCGCCTCGACTGATCCGTCAGAGCGGCTTCACCGGAATGCAGATATCAACCACGAAGGTGCGGCCGGCGCCCCTCCAAGCCCTGGCGCGCTCGGTTGTTCAACGCGCACAAATTGGGAATCAGTTTCCCAATTTGCTTTGTCGATCCGCCTCCGTCGTGGTATAATCAGGATGTGGTAGAGAGAACTCTCGTGTCATCGGTCCAGCGCCTGCTCAATAAATACCCGGTACTCTCTGTTACCGGTCCCCGCCAGTCCGGAAAAACTACGCTTCTCAAGCAGCTCCTGCCGGAATACGCCTACGTGAACCTCGAATTTCCTGATGTACGGGACCGCGTCGGAGAAGATATCCGGTCATTCCTTATCGAGAACCGTGATGCGGGGGTGATTATCGATGAAGCCCAACGGCTGCCGGACCTTTTTTCCTATCTGCAGGGATTTGTTGACGAAACGAAACAGATGGGGCGGTTTGTTCTTTCCGGCAGCCAGAATTACCTGCTCATGGAGAGTGTCTCTCAGAGTCTTTCCGGCAGAGTGGGGCTTCTCAACCTGTTTCCGTTTACCACTGAAGAACTCGCGGACACCGCGTACCGGCAAAACGACCCCTTCGACTACATCTACCGCGGGATGTATCCCGCAGCGTACGATCGGGATATCGCGCCCACCGATTTCTACCCCGGGTATGTCCGCACCTATATCGAACGGGATGTACGAACGTTGAAGAACATCGGAGACCTCGATCGCTT
>SLIA01000117.1 GCA_007135935.1 Wenzhouxiangella sp. | reverse complement strand
TCCCTCTATCCCTCTATCCCTCTATCCCTCTATCCCTCTATCCCTCTATCCCTCTATCCCTCTATCCCTTTAAAAACCTTCAACTCCTTGACTACACATTAGCACTCCCGTATATTAGTGTTAACTACTTCAACAGGAGCCACCCCATGAACATCGACCGCATCGTTTTCGCCTTTGCCGGACTGATGATCCTGCTCAGCCTGGCATTGTCGCAGTTGCACAGCGTGCACTGGCTGTGGCTGACCGCGTTTGTCGGTCTCAACATGTTCCAGGCCGCATTCACCGGCTTCTGCCCCCTGGCCAAGGTGCTCGCCAGGCTGGGGCGCAAACCGGGCCCGGCATTCAGTAGCTGAGGCTCTTGACCCCTCACAAGCTTCCATCCCACCTGCATACCTGCAAGGAGAGAAAGATGAAGAGATTCACCGCGATACTGACCGGTCTGACCCTGGCCGTGCTGCTATCGGCCAATGCCCAGGCCGACCAGCATGGTGACGACAAGCGTCTGTTCGTGTCCGTGACCGGCAGCGCCGCCCAGGATCGCGCCATGCCGCTGGTGCTGGCCAACCAGGCACTGGATCAGGGCGCACAAGTGCGCGTGCTGCTGTGCGGCGCCGGCGGCGAGATTGCCGTGGCCGACCACGAGCTCGACGCCCTGGCCCCTCGCGGCCTGACCCCGCGCGATCTGCTCAACCGGTTGATCCAGCATGAGGTCACCGTCGAGGTCTGCGCCATATTCCTGCCGAATACCGACTACACCGAGGATGACCTGATCGACGGTGTCGGTGTTGCCAATCCCGGCGACGTGGCCGCCTGGATGATGGCACCGGGCACCCGCCTGTTCGGCAATTGATCTCGCCTTGATCAGATGCCCGGCCGCTGGCCGGGCATTGCCTGGCCCGGATCATTCAGGAATTATCCGGGCCAGGGGGATATGCGCTCGACAAGGCCGGGACCGACGAGTCGACCTGCAACCCTCAGCACTTCCATGATCAGGCCACCGTTATCGACCGGCTCGCGAAAGAATGTCGCGACAAGACCGAAGACCTTGCCGCCCTCCCGCCGAAGCGGCACACCGGCATACCCCTCCAGTTCGAACAACTCACATAGTGTGTCCCCCGGGAACAGCCTGCGCAGCCCACGGTCTATCAACAGCTCTCTCCCCTCTGCCACCACCTGACACGGCGTTCCCATGCAATCCTCGCGCGTGCTCCCCACAAGTTCGCCGTCCATCATCATCGCCCGCGCCTGAATCAGGTACCTTGCATCCGGATCCAGCAAGAGGATCGCCGCACCGCTGGCGCCTGCCAGCCGGGCAAGTTCCCGTGTCACCCCGTAGAATCCCAGCGCCTGCAGGGACTGTGCTTCGAGCATGTTGAGCCTGGTGCCAATCGATCGGATTGCCTGCTGCATCTGCCAAAATTCCTGAATCACCCGTTGATAGCCATCGGTACTCCAGATCAGGGAGCTTTCTGTGCAACCCCGTGAAGACCGCCCAGCATTACCATGCAACTATCGTTCCACAATGCACTGGATGCAAAAATGGAGAGACTTCAATTGAGCTGATGGCGAGAAACTGCGTGTCCGATCACATCGCCCGCACCTCCGCACTGACGGAGTCGGGCATCGAGTGACGAACGGTGGTCGGTTCCCTTGGATATCCGCATTCTGGCACCGCCTTCGCTTTCGGGTAAAATAGCGGGCTGACCTCAGAGCCAGTCGGTCGACGGCTCCGGGGCATTCGCAGCCCGGCCTCGAATCGATGCCGGGGATGTCCATCGTTTCACCCAATCTAAGGCCGATGCTTCGGGGATCGGCCACCAACGCTTGGGACGCACGCGTCGCAAGCCCTGGAGGAGTCTCAATGAATCTTTTCGAAACCATCCACTCGACCGAGCACGAACAGGTCATCTTCTGCCACAACAAGGAAGCCGGCCTGAAGGGAATCATCGCCATTCATGACACGACGCTTGGTCCGGCCCTGGGTGGCATGCGGATGTGGCCCTACGCCACCGAACAGGAAGCGCTCGACGATGTACTGCGACTGTCGCGCGGCATGACCTACAAGGCGGCCGTGGCCGGCCTCAACCTCGGCGGCGGCAAAGCCGTGATCATTGGCGACCCGCGCAAGGACAAGTCCGAAGCCCTGTTCCGCGCCTTCGGCCGCTTCATCGACTCGCTGCATGGCCGCTACATCACTGCCGAGGATGTGGGCATCGACGTCAACGACATGGAGTACGTGTTCCAGGAAACCGACAACGCCGTCGGCGTCCACCAGGTTCATGGCGGCTCCGGCGACCCATCGCCATTCACCGCCTTCGGCACCCTGCAGGGCATTCGTGCCAGCCTGCAGCGCAAGTTCGGCGACGAGCAGATCGGCAATTACAGCTACGCCGTGCAGGGCGTGGGCCATGTCGGTCTCGAGCTGGTCAAGCTGCTGCGCAACGAGGGTGCGAAGGTATTTGTCTGCGACATCAACGAGGAATCAGTTCAGACGGCCGTCGATATGGGTTGCGAAGCGGTCGGTACCGAAGACATCTACGATGTCGATGCCGACGTTTTCTCGCCGACCGCCCTGGGTGCGGTCGTGAATGAGCGCACCATTCCGCGCTTCAAGTTCAAGATCGTGTGCGGTGCGGCCAACAATCAGCTCGCCACCGAAGAATGCGGCGACGAACTCGAACAGCGCGGCATCATCTATGCCCCGGACTACGCGGTCAACGCCGGCGGCCTGATGAACGTCTCCATCGAATTCGAAGGCTACAATCGCGAACGCGCCAAGCGCATGACCCGTGCGATCTATTACAACGTCTCCAAGATCTTCCAGATCGCCGAGCGCGACGGCATCCCGACCTGGAAGGCGGCCGATCGCATGGCCGCCGAGCGCATCGCCACGGTCGGCAAGCTCAAGCTGCCGTTCATGGGCCGCCCGCATCGCTTCCCGGGCCGCGAACGCGGAAATCATTAAGAGAGAGGTTTCAGGGTTCAGGTTTCAGGGATCAGGAAAACCGTTCCTGATGCCGTCATCCTGAATCCTGAACCCTGAACACTGAACCCTTGAATGTCATGAAACTATCCGAAGATATCGAGCTGCTGCGTGAGACGACCCGGCGCTTTGCCGAGGAGGCGATCGCACCGCGTGCCGAGGAGATCGACCAGTCCAACGAGTTCCCTCAGGAGCTCTGGGCCGAGCTGGGCGAGATGGGGTTGCTGGGCATCACCATTCCGAGCGAGTACGGTGGTGCGGACATGGGCTACCTGGCCCACCTGGTTGCCATGGAGGAGATTTCCCGGGCCTCGGCCTCGGTGGGGCTATCCTACGGCGCCCACTCCAACCTGTGCCTGGACAACCTGTGTCGAAACGGCAGTGAGGAGCAGCGTCAGAAGTACGTGCCGAAGCTGGTCTCCGGCGAATGGAAGGGCGCCCTGGCCATGAGCGAACCGGGAGCCGGTTCCGACGTGGTGGGCTCGATGGCCTGCCGGGCCGAGAAGAAGGGAGATGTCTGGGTCGCCAACGGTTCGAAGATGTGGATCACCAATGGGCCCGAATGCGACCTGGCCCTGGTCTACATGCGCACCGCCGGCAAGGATGCCGGCAGCCGCTGCATGACCGCTTTCCTGGTCGAAAAGGACATGCCGGGCTTCCGCAAGGCCCAGAAGCTCGACAAGCTCGGCATGCGCGGCTCCAACACCTGTGAACTGGTCTTCGAAGACTGCGAGATTCCGCAGGAACAGGTGCTGGGCGAAGTCAATGAGGGCGTGAAAATCCTGATGTCGGGCCTGAATTCCGAGCGCCTGGTGCTTTCCGGTGGGCCGATCGGCATCATGCAGGCCGCCCTGGACCAGGTGCTGCCCTACATCCGCGAGCGTAAGCAGTTCGGCCGCACACTCTCGGACTTCGGCCTGATGCAGGCCAAGGTCGGCGACCTCTACACCGCCCTGCAATCCTCGCGCGGCTTCGCCTACAGCGTGGCCGCCGACTACGATGCCGGCGAACGTTCGCGTATCGACCCGGCCGCCTGCCTGCTGCATGCCTCGACCAGCGCCGTGCAGGTGGCCCTGGAAGCCATCCAGGCACTGGGCGGCAACGGCTACATCAACGAGTATCCCACCGGCCGCCTGCTCAGGGATGCCAAGCTCTACGACATCGGCGCCGGCACCAACGAAATCCGCCGCATGCTGATTGGGCGGGAGTTGGCGGAAGGGCGCGCTTAGCGCGCCCCGGTGAAAGGTAAAAGGTAAAAGGTAAAAGGTAAAAGGTAAAAGGTAAAAGGTAAAAGGTAAAAGGTAAAAGGTAAAAGGTAAAAGGAGGGATGGCTGTTTGTCTCCTTTTGTTCGGGTGGCCAACACCAACATTCCAGTCAATGGCCACCCGAGAACAGCTGGAACCACTGCAGATCCCCGACTTTTCCTTTCACCTTTCACCTTTCACGTTTAACCTGCTCCTTCTGACACCTCGTCAAAGGTGGGAGCTCTTACCACATGACCCCCGACCAGATCACCATCCTCGCCATTCTCGTCGTCACCATGGCGATGTTCATCTGGGGACGCTGGCGGCATGACATGGTGGCAGCCGGTGCCCTGCTGGCCTGCGTGTTCTTCGGGCTGGTGCCCGGCGCCGAGGCCTTCGAGGGTTTCGGGCACCCGGCAGTGATCACGGTCGCCTGCATTCTGATCCTCAGCCGGGGGCTGCAGACCTCCGGTGCGGTCGACATCATCAGCGATCGCCTGCTACCCACCCATGCCGGCGCCTGGACCAGCACGGCCACCCTGGTCGCCCTGGCTGCTGTGCTCTCGGCCTTCATGAACAATGTCGGTGCGCTGGCTCTGCTCATGCCGGTGGCCATCATGATGGCACAACGTCATGGTCTGGAACCGGGCCAGGTGCTGATGCCACTGGCCTTCGGATCCATCCTCGGCGGCATGACCACGCTGATCGGCACGCCGCCCAACCTGATCGTTTCTGGATTTCGCGCCGAGGCCGGGCTGGACTCGTTCGCCATGTTCGACTTTACCCCGGTGGGGATCGTCGTGGCCGCCGCCGGCATCGCATTCGTGCTGAGCGCCGGTCGCTGGCTGATCCCCGTGCGCAAGCGCGCCGATGTCGAAGACTTCGACACCGGCGCCTACCTGACCGAAGTCCGCGTACCCCCGGATTCACGGGCCGTGGGCATGACCGTTCACAAGGCCGAGCAGGCCATCGAGGACTCCGAATCCCAGATCGTTGCCATGCTGCGCGGAGAGCAGCGCATCAGCGCGCCACACGGCAACCGCAAGATTCGTTCCGGCGACATCCTGATCATCGAGGCCGAACCGCGCTCGCTGGTCAGTGCGCTCAACGCGCTGGGCATGCGTCTGGAAGAGGACAAGCCCAAGTCGGCCCCGGTCGAATCGGAAGCTGCCAGGGAAGTGCGCGGCGAGAGCGAACCCCCCGACTCGAAAAAGAATGCAGACGGCGAGGAGACTCGCGAACAGCACGACGAACGCGACAAGAGCCGCGAATCCGAGGAAATCGCGCTGATGGAAGTGGTTGTCATGCCGACCTCGGGCATCATAGGCCGCTCGGCGCGTGCGCTGCGCCTGCGCACCCACCACGGCATCAACCTGCTGGCCGTCTCTCGCCAGGGCAGCCGTACCGTGGCCCGGCTGCGCACCCTGCGTTTTCGCCCCAGCGATGTGCTGCTGATGCAGGGCCCGCTCGATGCCCTGCACGAGTGGGCCGTCAACAGCGGTTGTGTACCGCTGGCCGATCGCTCTTTGCGATTGCCGCGCCGCCGCGAGGCGAGCATTGCCGGCATCATCATGCTAGCCGCGGTTGTCGGCGCGGCCTTCGGCCTGCTGCCGGCCGCCATCACCTTTGCCGCCGGCGTGATCGCGGCCATGGCCACGCGCGTGGTGCCGCCGCGCAAGGTCTACGAAGCCGTCGACTGGCCGGTGATCGTGCTGCTCGGCGCACTGATCCCGGTCGCTGGCGCCATGCAGACCACGGGAACGGCAGACCTGCTTGCCGGCTTGCTGCTCGATCACGCAGCCGCCGGCAGCGCCGTGATCGCCATTGCCCTGCTGTTGATCGTCACCATGACGCTGTCGGACTTCATGAACAATGCGGCCACGGCTGCGGTGATGTGCCCGATTGGCATCAGCGCCGCCCGTACGCTGGAGGCCAGTCCCGACCCGTTTCTTATGGCCGTCGCCGTCGGCGCCTCCTGCGCCTTCCTCACCCCCATCGGCCACCAGAACAACACCCTCATCCTCGGCCCCGGCGGCTTCCGCTTCGGCGACTACTGGCGCCTGGGCCTGCCGCTGGAGGTCATCGTCGTGGCCGTGGGCGTGCCGATGATATTGCTGGTCTGGCCGCTTTAGGGGCGGTAAAAGGTAAAAGGTGAAAGGTAAAAGGAGGGATGACTGCTTGCCTTCTCTTGCTCGGGTGGCCGACGACGAGGTCCCGGCCATACACTGCAACCCCCTACCTTCCTTTCACCTTTCACCTTTTACCTTTCTCGCACGTGCGATAATGCTCGGCTGGACTCAAACCACGGAATATCGCCCCATGACCGAATCCATCGTCATCGTTTCCGCCCGCCGTACCGCCATCGGCTCCTTCCAGGGGCAGTTCGCCCCGGTCAAGTCGCCCGAGCTG
>SLIA01000155.1 GCA_007135935.1 Wenzhouxiangella sp. | reverse complement strand
TCATAAACTGAGGCAGTCTGAACTTTGCTTTCAGGAACACGGAGTTTGCAAGGTGCTACTTCATCTCGAAAACCAGTCGATATCACCGAATAATTCTCTTTAAGGGTAGTATCGTATCCATAATATAAGCATCACCGCTGACCGAAACGGGCATTATCCGTAACGGGAAAGGCTCAATCGTACATTATTGCCCCAGGTGTGATATCCACCCAGATAGATGACTGGCCATGGCCTCGGACACTCAGGAGCATGAAAAAAGCGTCATGGGCATTCATTCTGACCTTATGAATCTAAATTCAGTTTCACAGATGAAATACCTGTTTGCAGGCGATATCCACGGCAACGTGTCATTCCTCGATGATGCCATCCGCTATGCCGAACGGCACAACTGCCGCTTTGTACAGACCGGCGACCTTGTCGACAGCCATGATCCCCTTACCGGCCCGAAGCAGCAGTTGCAGGTGCTCGACCTGGTATGCTCGCGACACGGCTCGTCCGACATCTACCTTGCCGGCAACCACGATCTGTCCTACCTGTGGGACCACCTTCGATGCTCATCTTACCAGAAGTCGCATGCGGAGGCGTTCCGCGACCGGCTCAGCACAATCCCCTTCCGGTATTTTTTCATGGTCAACGACCTGCTCGTGACCCATGCCGGACTCAGCCTGCGTTTCCTGAAAGACCAGTCCCGTGTGTACGGCTTTTCCCTGCCGGACAGCCCGCAAGAGACGGCATCGTGGCTTCAGGCATGGCTCCGGGAGCACACCGCAAGCCCCTGGAGCGATCTTTTCCAGCCGGGTGCGGCCCGCGGCGGGATGATGCCCACAGGCGGCATCACCTGGTGTGATTATTTCGAAGAGTTCGAACCGGTACCCAGCATCCACCAGATATTCGGCCACAGTGTCACCAGCTGGGCCGGTGGTCTCCGCGGGATCCTTGAACATCCACCCGCCAATTCCGCATCTGGTCGCAATTTTGCCATCGACAATGTCTCCTACGGCCGGCGCGAAACGCTGCTCTATGATGACCGGGACAGGTCGTTCCGGATAATCACGCACCGCGAGCTGCGGGAATCTGCACCCCGGCCGGCCGCTTTTCCCGAACCGGAAATCCGGCTTTCATAACTTTTAAACCAAAACGGAAACCAAAAACGGAGTGCCTATGTATCTGGCAGAAGCATTGAACAAACGACGCGATTTGACAGGGCGCATCGCCCATTACAAAGGCCTGCTGCCAAAAATGGTCTACAGGTCCGAAGGCCGCGACCTTCCCCTTGAGCCAACCTATATCATCGGCCAGCTTGAGAAAATGGCCGCGCAGTATGAAAAACTGGTCCGCGCCATCAACAAAACCAATCTTCAGACCATTTACGAAGACGGCAAGACGCTCACTGATGCAATAGCCGAACGCGACACGTACGACCTTCTGATCTCATTTTGCAAGAAAGCGATCGAAGGCATTCACGAAATGCGCCACGATTACAACAGCAGAGAAATGAGGCTGATGCTCGACATCAGCAAAGTTGAGCAGCAGATGCAGCAATACCTGGATATGCGCCGCGAAATGGACAGCAAGATCCAGCGCCTGAACTGGATGACCAAACTTGTGGACGACTGAGTCCGCTTTGATCTTTAACGTATTGGTGTAGCATCAGAAGGCTGGGTGGATGCATGTCTGCCGGAGCGGGCCGGCTCCCGGACACTGTAAATACCGCAACAGCGCGTATGCTGTCAACAACCGGGAGGTATTGGCAGATATCGTGCATCGTGCAGTAATTGCTTCCGCGCATCGGCAGCCTTCTGGTGTGAGGGTGGGATGTGGGATTATATATCAACCAGGTACGATTTCATGCGATTAAGCGAACTTTTGTCACAGCGCGATCTTGTCGAAAAGACCCTCAGGGAGGGCCGGCCGGAGCCCGTTGCGGGTGTGGCCACCGAAACCGACTGGATCGACGACCCGGCCGGCACCATCCGGCATCTCGCTGAAACCCATCTTGCCCTCACGAAACAGATCCAGCGCCACTATGAAGAAACCCGCCTTGAGGACGGCATGACCTTGCAGCACGCCCTGATCCGCCATTCGACACTGAAAATCCTGTGCCGCATTTACATGCTTACCTGGCGTGAGTACCTGAGCAAATGGGTGCCGACGGATGTGCTGAATATCGATCCGGCAGTGATGCGCAGATCTTTCAACCCGCGGCAAAAAGAGCTGCGGCTGCTTACAGACAAGATCCGGCGGGCCATCCACCAATCCGGCGCGGCAGATTCCGGCGGATAACGGATTCAATCACCTAGACTTCCTGCCTTTTGTACAGGAAACGAACTCTCCCTTGACCATCCACCTGATCGCCCTCTGCTCCCTGAACTTCACCAAATCCATCCCAGGGTTTAGTATTATTGCCAACCAGCAGCCAAGAGGGAAACGTCTGGCTCCGTTTGGCAATCTTTTCGAGCAGACCTCCCTTTCCAAAGGGGCTGTAATTCCCACTGAATCCATGATCCTGGAGAACCAGCAGAAACGGTGGACCTTCAGAAGTGTTTTGACAAAACAAAGCGTCGTAAGAGGCAATTCCGTCAGCTCCCAAAAACAAAATGGCTAAACGCGCCGGACCATGGTCTTCATCTCTTCCTTCTTCCCTTTCCAGAATTTCCAGAAAACAGAATGGTGATTCCGCAACACGTCCAAGTCTGTTCCTGAACCGATTGACCTCGTGCATTTCCACATGTGGTACCCATCCGGCCGGGACGAGATTATTCTCGGAAATTTGAATTCGTGAAATTGTCTTGTAACCAAGAAACTTGTTAAGTGGATCTTCAAGTGCGGATTCAAGCCGTGCCTGTGAAAGTCCATAATCCACATAAACAAAACAATGTGCGAAATGTGCCGTTGCAAACAATTTAACCGGGTGTCCGTCCTCCCCGGAACCGGGATAATAGACGACACGCGAAGAGAAAAAGTCGTTGCGCGAAAAGGAATCGCCAGACTTGAACCCTTTCAACCATGAAGGCACTTCCTCTCTCTGCTGTTTCAGATAATCCTTCAGTTTCACTTTCTCAATATTCATTGGACACTTCTCCCTAAATTTTTTGACATAATAATCGATTTTGCTACATCAGGAAAGACTAATCTGTCTTTTTAATAATCCTTTGAACTTTTCGGGGGCACGATCATTCGCTCTTTGTCTTTCTTCTACTTTTCTGCAATAGCCGGTGTCATTTACTCACTGTATTTCACCCGTCACATCAGCCCCGACAGGTCACCGCCCCGCACGGACGTGCGCAGCTCTTTCCTGCGCCGCACCAGCTCGTCGTATGTCTCTTCCAGCGTCTTCTGCCGGGTGCAGGCCCGTAGGAACAGCTCCTTCAGATAGACCGGGGAGAGCCTGCCCTCGATCTTCTCCAGGAACCCGGATACCACATCGGCCTGCGGAAACGGCTGGCCGGTCAGATGCACATGCCACGCCTGGATGAACCCGGCGTCAAAATCATCCTCCCGCACGGCAATGGTGTCGTCAATGCGCGACGGCCGGTCGATGATGTTGTCCGGGATCTGCTCGGGATAGTTGGTGGTGATCAGGTAAAGCAGGTCGTCTTTGAGCAGCGTGGAGTCGAGCGTGTTCAGGATTTCGGAGTCGGCCTGGGCGGTTCTTATCAGCTCGGCCAGCTCCTCGATCACGATCACCTTCAGCCGGTCGCGGCAGAAATCGGCAATCGCAGGGATGCCGCTGATGAACGCCTGCAGGTGCTTGCGCGTCTCCACCCGGATCACAATGGCATCCCGCTCGGAGATCAGCTGATCGCTCAGGTTGGCCAGGAACCGGGTCTTGCCGACGCCATGGTCGCCGTAGATCAGGACCGCCCGCTTGTAATCCAGCCGCTTCGACAGGTAAAAATCGCGCGCATTCAGGAAGGAGTAGATATTGGCGTGCAGCTCGCGGAACGGCTTCACATAGCACTCCATCGGGAAGTAATTCTGGTCCATATACCGCAGCGGCAGGTCCGGTTGCGCCGCGCCTGCCCCCGATCCGGCGACTTTTTTTCCTGTTTCTTGTGGATGCGTACCCGCCTGGTTGCCGCGGCCATTGCCCGTATCCTCCCCGGCTGCGTTTTTGTGCGCTTCTGGCGGGCGCCCCGGCAGCGCCCCGTCATGTTCGCGGAGCAGGGCGTCCACCTCGCGCGAGAAGTCATCGTCCGTCGGCATGGCGGATCCATCGGAGCGGGCCTTCGTCAGCCGGAAGACGCCGCCGGTGTCCTCGCCCGGGAAGTAGGTGCCCGGCGGGACCTCATCCACAAATTCCTGATAGGTGAACAGGAACCCGTTTTCTCTTTTCGATATCATTTTTTTTGCTGTCATATTCTCCTTGTCCTGGTGATAGTTTTCCAGGGACTTCCGCAGCATGTTGTACCGCTTTCTGCGCCAGAGGTCCCTGCCCATTCTGTTGAGGTATTCCGCCATGGTGTTCTGTTTTGTTCAGGATTTTTTTTCAGGTTCCGCTGTCAGTACGGCGATCCAGATCCGGCCCATCTGAATCTGCACCTGCCTGTCGCCGCTGTCGAGGGCGTCGGGATCTTCCTTGAACCGGATGACCGTGGGATGCAACTCTTCCGGCAGGAAGGGCAGCAGCTTTTCGGCCAGCACGCCATCAAACGCTTCCGTCGCGATATCCATGAAGGATGCTATCCCCCTCCTGCTTTTGAAAACCTCGGTCATGAACGATTTCAGAAGGGTCTGGAACTGCTTGCGCTCCACGAACCGCTCATTAAGCCGGATCGGCTCCAGATCGCACATTGGTACCACTTTGCCTGCATCCGGATCGGTGACAAAGCGGTCAAAGACAAAATCCGTAATGTGGCACGGCTCTTCTTCGAACGTGATGCGGTAAATGTCGTCTACACTGCCGTCACCACCACACACCAGATACCAATGGCCGTACATGCGGCAGACCGAGAAATGCATGGAAGACCCCGTAAATCCGGTTATGATGTAATCAAGCACGGACTCATTCATGAACTGAGCATCCGAAGGCATGAAATTTTTGAGTTCACCCAGGGAAGTCCACGAGTAAAGCTCATCGGCGGCCTCTTCAAGCTCTACTTCGGCATTCTCCCCTGCTTTTTCAAGCAGGTAGTTTCCCGGATTGCCGTCCATGAAGTCTATGGACGATCCTTTTGAGTCGTAGGCCTTGTAGCCCTTGCCCTCGAATACGGGGTTGGAAAAATCGGCGGCCATGGCGTCTGCTATCTGCTTCCAGTCGGTATTATTCATGTCTGAACCTCTCGGATTACTTGTTGGCGATGCTGTTGAATACTTCTGGGGATTGCCGCGCAACCCCTTGCTGTGGCCAGTATAAGGATTTGGCACGTGCCTGTCAGCGATAGCTGCTGAAACAGCACAGGATATCGCAGATGAACTGCAGGATCCCTTCGGCCACCTCCGAGGCGAATGCAAACAACGGACAGCAGCAGAACAGGCAACACAGGGCGGAGCAGCAGATCTCACCGGCTGTCGGATCCGATGATTGTGCCTGCGCCGCGACGGGCAGCGCGGCCAGGGCGGCGGTTGTAGCGGCTGTTTTCGCGGCGGCCACTCCCGGACGGGCACATGCACCGGCGGACAGGGAAGGCGCAGCCACATCCTGAGCCCGTACTGACAAACCCTGTTGCACTGATGCTGAGTGAAGCCCCGCCGGCATCCCCTGTACCCGCGACAGGCGGCTCATCGTATTGTGGATGCGGCCGGTCACTTCTGCACGGTCCGCATCCGAAACCGGAAGGCCCTGCAGGGCTGCGGCCGTATCCACCCAGGCTTGCTGCGCGACCCGGAATGCGGCCTGCTGAAGCTCGGCGGTCCAGACCGGACGATCCGCATGGTGGCCTTCTGTGTGGTGGCAAGCCGTGCGGCGGCCTTCTGTGCAGCGGACTCCCGTTCGGCGGCCTGCCGTCATGACGGAACCCGATCCGCCATCCACAAATGCCTCTTTATCGGCAAACAGGAACGGGTTGAACCGCCCCTTTTTGTGATCTTTTTTCAGGTCGAGGCAGGCATCGTGCAGGTAGATGGCCCGGCCCAGGGCGTACCCGAACCTGCCGGCCGCATCTTTATGTTCGGGAATCCCGCACAGATCCGAACCGGTACGAAATACCAGTTCGATGATCCGTGCAGTGGGTTCGGCGGTCCGCATGGGACCGCTTTGTGCCGAACCCTGCGCTCCGGCGCGCTCTCCTGAGGTAATATCCGATCCGGCCGGCATGGCCTGCTCAATGGTACGGTTTTGGGCCAGGTATCCATCCACAAGGGACATGTCCAGGCCGTACCCGGCAAGGTCCGCGGCGGCCCGGTCGGCGCGGGACGCCATCCTGTCACGGAGAAATCCCGCCAGCCGGCTTTTTTCGTCGACGCAATGGTCGTCAAGGGTCACACGGTACCAGAAAAGGTGGAGCGCGGCAATGTAGCCGAACAGCGACCGGCCGGGGGCCGACAGCTTCAGGGGCGCGAAACACTTGCGCGGACGAACCCCATCCACCGTACTTTTGTCGCCGCCAAGCATTCCAAGCACTTCGGCGGCCAGCACCAGGTCGTGGTTGAGCCCCATGCGGTACGGCTGCCCGTAACGCTCGCCGATCATCTTGCACGTGCCGCAGTACATTTTCTGATGACGGCTCTCCTTGCCGCAGGACTTTCGGTCCCTTCCGGGTTTTACGATTCCGATCATGGCTTCCTCTTGTCTGGTTCTTGTTTCTGTTGGATGGGCG
>SLIA01000224.1 GCA_007135935.1 Wenzhouxiangella sp. | reverse complement strand
ATGTATCTATTTGCTTACCATCTGGTACACGGTTTTTAATAACCGAAAATATACGAGGGTATTTATAAGCACCTTTAGTAGAATTAGATTCCTGAACTCCTGTCTCGCTTTTAAAAAGTTCGCCTGTTAATTTGTTTTCCGGGATTTGAAGCAGTGTCGATAACGTTGGTTTGTCTTTTTGGGCTAATGCTTTAGCGAGGTGTTTGATTCTGATTTCGGTATCATTTTCTTTAATGGCAAGAATTTTTGCCAGTTTGAATACGTCGAGGGCATCTTTTGTAAGAAGTTCTACAATTTTGTCAGCCATTTACTCAACCTAGTAACAATATAAGTGTAGTTTGTTTCTCGCTCAGTTTTTATAAACAGTTAATTAATAATTATTTTGATGGTATGTTTGCTATATACCTTCATCTTCATCTGATTGCGCTGCCTCACCAGATTGCAAACCAAGTAATCTTTGCATATTGGAATTACGATCTTTAAGAATATTATTTGCCTGCTCTTCTGTTAAAAGTTTTGATTGAATAGCATTCCTAATTTCACTCATTATTGAGTAATGATAATGACCATAATAGAATAAAGCAATTATATTACGAAGCGCCCATTCAATAATATTATTTTCAGATGGCAATTCACTGCTCATAGGTAAAAAACCCGCGAGTGTAACACGGTTATCATCCGGATCCCATCTATATTGTCCAAATTGAACTTTACGTTGCGCATCAAGCCAACAAGCCATCATAAGCTGTCCGGGCATACCTTCTTCATGCACATATATACCTGGTATAACAAATTGGATATGATTAGTCTCTGCATTTGAAACGGGGGCACAATATAAATTGAAACTCTGCTCTTCATCGTGATACATCCTACCCTTTACCAAAATAACACGAGTATCCTGTACTTCTTTCTCATTTATTTCAGCAATTGCTGGAATATCTGCTTTTTCAATAGCAGTTTTAATTTCCTGAAGAGTCATAGTTTATCTCCTTAGATATTTAATTTAGTATACGAATATTAATCTGTACTATATATTTGAACATTATTATGATCAACAATATCATCAAATAGTGTGGAGCTGTATTGAATATTAGGTGTTGATGGATAAATTTTGTATTCCTTCAATGTTTGTTGTGAATAATTAGACTCAAGAGATGATTCGATTTCAATTAATTCCTTTTTTGATGAGGATAAAATCATCAATTCCTTTAACAAGACTCTATCATAGTCCTTATTCTGTACGGGATTATAATTATGTTGTATCATTGCACCCTCCATAGATATTATTTATTTTTCTGAATAACCTCTCTTTTTTGCAGTTTTATATAGATTTCTAATTTCAGGATCATCTAAAAGATCGTCATACTCTACATTAAAAATCCGCATCAACTTTACCATTTTACGTGCGACCTGGTTACTCGTATTTTTCATATTTTTTAATTCATCCGAATTCTCACCGAGCATAAACCGGTATATATCCACTTGCGACGGTTCAGGCCTTAATGGATTTTGAGCAGCTTTTTTGCACGTTTTAATGTAATCTATCAACAACTTTTGAATAAATCTCTGTAAATCAGGGAATTTACCCATAAATTTATCCTCAAGCTCATCACGAGTCAAATTATCATATGTTCCATTAAGCAAATGTTTTAGAAATTCATCTTGTATAGAAGTTAACTTCACTTGATTGCGATTATTATTTTCCGACTCGATAGTTTGTGAAACCTCAACAAAACTTTGCCTGGGACTTAAATGCAGGTGATTTGGTGAGAAATACTGTAAATCTTTGTAGGTAGAAATTGCTCGTTCAAGTATCGTTTCCAATTCCCTGACATTACCAGGAAAAGAATATTCCATTAAGGCAGTAATTACTTCATCCGGTATCTCCCGCTTTTGAGTTCCCAGTTTTTTCTCAATTTTTCTAACGAAGTAATTAACCAGTATTGGTATATCCTCTTTTCGGTCACGAAGCGGAGGTAATACGATCGGGTAGCCAACTTTAATCCGTTCCAAAAGATCCCGCTGAAAATTCGATGAAGACAGTATATCAAACTTATTTGATGCCAGTACTACCTGAAGATCTAATTTTTTTGCATCGTTACTTCCAATTCTTTGTGTTTCACGGATATTACGGTCCAGCAACCGTAAAAGCTTCGGTTGTATCGAGGCAGGGATTACCCCGAACTCATCAATAAACAAGGTACCCTTATCAGCCAATTCCGCCTCTCCCGGTTCATCTGTAGTTGCCCCGGTATATGCTCCCTTTTTATGCCCGAATAATTTATCCTCTATGAGTGTTTCCGGAACACCCTGTGTATATACAAGCCTGAATTTTCCACTGCGATGAGAGTGTTTATGTATATATTTTGCTAAAAGTTCCTTCCCCGTACCGGTTTCTCCCATAAGCAATATATTATCATTTCGGATTTGGGCTCTCCGCCGCGCCTCACGTAAGGTCAACAACAAAGGCACCGAGCGACCAATAATTATATTATCACTGTCTTCAATAAGGCCATGGCATTGTATAAGTTCCTCCAACTTATCCTGATCAAGACTATGTTTTTCCTCAAAACCCCATCCTCCGTAATCAGCTATGAGTTTTTCTATCTCCTTACGACTCATTGAAGAGAGTATCACAACAGGTAAATCTTTCAGCGACTGGTCGAGGCACAATCTTTCCAGTATTTTTATACCAAAGTATTTTTGTGGATCACTATCTTGGTGTCTGCCAATCGGTTCACCATCATCAGTAATATTGCCTGTTTTAAAGTGCAAATCCAGCAAAACAAGCGACCAACGAGGAGATTGCTCCCACCCCTCTGCTATCCTACGCAATGTTCCCGGTAAATCATTTTCCACAACTCCATTTTTATTGACCTGACCGGAAATAAATATTGCTTCTGCAATAGGATTTTCAACATAACCGGGCGTACAATCTCCTGTAATATCTTTCAATCCGAGACGCACACAATAGTCGTGCCGATGGCTGAACCGTTCTCTGTATGCACGTCCGAGCTGATCATCAATTACTAATATTTTTGGTAATGAGTTCATGTTATTTTAATTTCATTTGGTAACTCACTTAAAATATTTGAAAACTCTTTACAATTTTGCCTCAATATTTTAACATCATCATAGATTTGCAGATAGTCTTCATGTCTCCAATCCTCCACATCTGCGGTCTTACTTTTTATTATTTCAAGATTTTTTGAAATTTCTGTTAACAAGTGCCTTCCCTTTTGAAGCAGCTCTTGGATACTATATCGAAACAGCCACATTGAATGGATTAAATCACTCATCCAATCTTTTGAATCATTATTCATTTTTGATAAAGGACCGGAGATAAAATATTGTCTCGGAGACATTTCTGATTCACAATTTTCGATCAACCATGTAGCTTCATTATATTTTAACTCTATCTCGGGTATTTCCGATTTTATTTTCTCCTTGAGAAATTCGATATCGGGTTTGACATAATGTATTTGTTTTATAAAAGAATCAAGACTACGAAGATATATGTTTCTTAACCAGTCATGACTAAAATTAATTTTCGTATGGCACCATTTTTCCATTTTTATTATCCACCATCATCTATTAGAGCTGATATCTGTATAAACGCTTCGGCGACTTCGTCTACTTCCGGTGACTTGCCTTGTTCTATAATATTATTCACAAATAACTCCACTTTTTCCAGATCAGAAGCCTGTAATTCATCCTTTATGTCGTTCTTATACTTTTGCAGCAATCTTGTGTTCTTGGTTTTAGTATCATTTTCAAAATCCCAGAGATCAAATGGCTCCAGCCACCATTTTAATGAAGTAACATCGTCATACTTTGATTGTAGTTTTGATAATGAATAATTATTTTTCCTCTGATTTGCGTCTCTAAATTCATCCCATTTCATTTTTTTGAGTGCTTCCCCAAATTTTGATGATTGGTTTTCTTTGTCACTCTCAGCCATAACGGCTAAATATCCCTGACATAATATTGATAATGCTATTATATACTCATATTTTCTCCTTTTTAGATATAGAAATGGATCCCTATCACTTCCCTCTCTAATGGCTTGTAAAAAATTCCTTAATCCAATTATTTCCCCATCATTACCTACAGCATGGGGATATCTTCCATGCCTGGTATTTGAAGTACTCAAACCACTTATGCCGCCGCCTGAGTATTCTAAAATCCAAGATGAAGATTCCTCTAATACGTGTTTGATAAACTCTTGCGAACAAATATTATTTGAATGAATTAAATTTATGTCACCATAACTCACAAAATTATCAGCACCACATACTGGGTTGTCGTCATTTTTATTTCCCCATACGAATGGGTGGCTCTTTACTTTAAAACCCAGGTTCTTAATTCTTTTTACTATATTGGTTCTTCGATTGTTATTTTTTTCGTAATCATAATGATCGATTACAACAACCAAAGGGCTTTTCATATTTGTCTCCACCCAAGAAATTCAAAAACAAATAATGCTTTTATTTTCTTTTTTATAAGATCATTTAAATATTTTATAAAAACCTTGTTATCGTTAAAGATATCAATATCTTTTTCATCATATAGTCGCCGATACGTGCAATCATAAATTTTTTGAGAATTGCCCCGCCTCAGTATTACATATAAAGTTCCGAAATAATCAAATCGTTTATCAACAAATTTCTGCAAATAATCAGGTAATCGCTCACTCGGTATATCAGATGAATAATCATCTTCACCAAATTGTTCAAAAATGAAATATTCTTTAAATAAAGTAGGTTGGTATTGCTTGCCTTCTCCCCAGGTTATTGGATTTACTTTTGTCTCATGAGTCTTGAATGAGTGACATTTCAAATCATCACATTTATCTATTAAAATGCTAAAATCCTTTTCATATAAAGTATGAACTGGGAAATAAATTTCTATCTCATTCCCCCCTATTTTATTATTACTTTGTAATAAATGTGTACCAATCTTAATTGCTTGAGCATCTGGAGCGGTACCAAAACGGAATAATTTATCTCTCATTTTTTTCCGTTTTTCTATAGCTATTTTATCTTCATTTTCTCCAATTTCTATGACATTATTTTTAAACTTATGGACATTATCTAAATAAATATTTATGGTATTCATATCTTGGTCAGAAAACTCATTACTCAAACTATCTGCCAAATTTGTTAATTCATCTAATAAATTATCTAACTGATTGATCATATTGCAATACCAGCTCTCAGAACCAATAAAATAATTTATATTATCATGTGTTGCACGCTTCACTCCATCAACACCAATGCTCTCTGATGTGATGAGCATTATATTAGGACTTATGATATCTAATAATTCTTTCTTTGTAATTAATACATCGACAAAATAGTGGTGTGGCTCCCATTTTTCACTCTTAAATTCTATTGCCGGAAGAGTTCCTTGTGCTAATATTGCGTTTTTAATTTTCAATTTATTTTGTACGGATATTTTTTTAATAAATTGCTTTAACCATTTTACATACTGCTGTTTAAATTTATTTCTAAACATAACATATGCATCGTCACCAACGAGGTTAGTTTTAGAAATTTTGGTTATTTCTATATATGGATATAAATTTCTGAGAATATCATCTATTTCAAGAACAGCTTGATGGCTTCCATAATATTTACTGATTAAAAATAATCGTGTGTCGGGATAATTACAATAAATTTCTTCAAGAACTTCTTTACCTGCATCATCCCGCCATTCTTCATCCTGTGGGTCATCACAAGGGAGTCTGGAATCTACAAAGGCAAAATCAAACCTTTGATTTTTAATAATATCAATAGCATCCTTTTGGGTTTCAACTATAGTTAGACTATAACTACGAGGGCTGTTCAATACCTTCTTTATATGTTCTTCTATAAGTTTACGATCTGTGAACTCATCTTCAACTATTAGCATTTTGAACATATTGATTACCTCTCATTAGATTTTCGATAACAGGAGACCTGACAGTAAACATAATTTCAATTTCAGTGAATTTACCGCCATTCTCAAAGATACATTCTTTAGAAATCCTATATTTATATTGCAACCAATCTAAAAACTTTTTTGATATTACAACACCGAGGGGATTATGTACACCAATTTCTAAATCTGTAATATCTCCGGACATTGTCCAAATATTGTACCAACGCTTTGTGATACCACATTCATTTCGTACGGTTAGGGATACTTCATTACTATTAGCACGACGAAGAATTATCGTGACTTTTGGTATTAATTTTCCCTCTTTGAAAGATTTCACATGGACTGCACGAGAAGTTGCGTTAATCAATATATCCTTTATTATAACCGTTATAACCTCCGGAAAAGAATATATAGACGCTTTATTATCCATTTTAATAGCAAATAATTCATTCTTCTTTAAATAACCCATTAAGATATCTGACATATCTTGCCCTACACGTATCGTTTCAAAGTTATTATATTTTATATCATTTTTTATTACCCCGATAATTTTTTCTATGACTTCTGAAACATTCACCCATTCAGGATGTCGGATTATCGTTCTTCCATCTCTCGATAATGGATATTGGTTTGGTTCATTAATAAATCTTGATAGATCGCATAACAATCTCATATCATATAAATATGTAGATGGTTTTGCAATATAGCCATTTTCGGTAATTATTTCCGACATTTTATTTTCAAGATTTGTGGTTTCTCTTATGGCAGCTTTCAGGTGTGCTTGTATATTATGGTATAGTTTTGCAAATATAGATTTCCATTCAGCATCTTTTGCGAGTTTTATAT